>DAIQOU010000642.1:0-2785 GCA_036787725.1 Bacteroidales bacterium | reverse complement strand
CCGGGTGTTGTTTGAAAATATTTTTTCGGATCTGTGATATCCCTAAAACCCGGTGGGATGTTTTCACGGTATTTGCCTTAAATAATCTTTTATTACTAATACCCGGTATTATTTATTTCTGCGTAACGGAATTTTCTTAAACCATGTAAGTGTTCTCCACAACCATTCTACCGGACCGTAATAATATCTTTTCATCCACAGGTTGCTGAAAATTAATTGTACTGTATAGATGGTGAACCCCACTAACATACATTGAAAGAAGCTCAGTTCCAAGGCAAGATTTGCACCGAAACCATAAAATAAAGGCACTCCTATCATACCTTGCGACATATAATTGGTGACACTCATACGTCCTACCGGGGCCATGTAATCCATGGCTTTCCGTAGTCCTGTTTTATAATATAATAACATAAACCCACTTACATACATTGTCATCATACCCAGATTGGCATAGGATTTGAATAAGGTCGTACCTGCTCGAAGAGCAAATCCTTCTACACCAAATACAGGCAAAAGAAGCACTATAGCATAAAAGAAAGCAAAAACAGCAATACTGTATGGAAGAACTAAATTGCTGTACTTCACTATCTTTTCTTCACTTTTGTGTATTCCGTAACGTCCGATAAGCATTCCTGAAATAAATAATGCTATAAGCTGAGGATAACGGGCATTATTAAATACCCACAACAGTTTGGCAAATTGTCCTTTCCACATGTTAAATTGAAGAACATCGGTAAAAGAACCATGAATGAAAACATCGGCACATTGCTCGTACAGTTCATCCATATAAGCTACGATGGAAGTCGGTTCATTAGGTGCATTTCCGCTTAGTAGGGAAACGAAGGAAACAATATCCGGTATCTGCAATAACAAAAGGGCAGCTAAAGCGATAAGCCATTTCGTTCCAACCTTATAAAGAGGGATTAACACAACTCCCAGAATAGCATATACAACAAAAAATTCACCCATATACATTATTCCGTTCAGATACCCCAATCCCAATAATATAATTAACCTCCATAAGAAACGTAAACGAAAATCGACCCCTTTGTCTGCTTGCGAATCCATTTGCATAAAGAAACTGAGTCCGAAAAGCAGAGAGAATATAGCGTATGCCTTTCCTGCAAAGAGAAAGGTGATAGCTTCAAATACAATGACGTCTATTTTTTGCCACAAAGGAGAAGCTAACTCCGGTCCCGGAATAATGAGATCGAAATGTTCCATACAATGGAACATAAGAATACCGAACAAGGCAAATCCGCGAAGAGCATCAATTGAATTGATCCGCTTTTTGGGGGTCATAATTTTTTCCATACTTGATGATGATATTATTGAAAATTAAACTGATTTATGGGGTGCAAAGGAAGCCTTTTGTGAGTGGAATAACTTTCAATAATCTTGCAAATGCTTTCCATTATTCGGCAGAAAATACGTAAAATGTTTGCTCTCTATAATAAAAAGCCGCTGATTTCCAGTGATATAGTGATTGGAATGTGTTTTTATAAATAAACAGTTTTTTATCAACGGGAAAATATCTGTTTTACTTGAATTGTTTTGTAGTATTCCGAAAATTCAACTATTATATGCTATGATATAGAGCACCCTGCCTTGCATTTATTTATGCAGTACAGGGTGTTCTGTGTCATAGTCTTAATTAATTATAACCTTCGTTTTGTTTTAAATTTTTATTTACATTCAGATCGTTTTGAGGTATCGGAAAATATCTGTTATGAGGAAGCCAGCTACGCTTCTCAAATTCATAATACATCTCTTTATCAACCGGTGATGCTGTATTTCCACTGCCACGATAATTTCTGTCATTCGGATTATCGGATAATTTAACCCCGGTGAATGTATGATTCAATTCATCCTGTGCAACATTCCAACGCAAGACATCAAAATAGCGTAATCCTTCAAAGGCTAATTCTACTCTTCTTTCTTTCCGTACCGCTTTTCTTACCAATTCTTGAGTTGGTATATCGGCAATGTGAATGGAAGTCAGCTTTACACGATTACGAATATCGTTTATGGTCATATCCAGCATTCTTTGGTCAACAGCTCCGGGATTGGATTCATTTATTGCTTCCAAATAACTTAATAATACCTCAGCATAACGTATTAATGGGGTGTAAGTAGGGGTTGAGCCGAGATTGTCGGTTACCGAAGGATCACACCCTTTTTTAGGACAATAACCATTGAAAAGAGTAAATTTACTGTAATAATCAGCAGAATTGGCTCCATTAAAACAATCATAAGTAATAGTATTGTATTTTGTTCCCGGGAAACTTCCCAAGGGAGGTAAAAATACGGATGCATATAAGCGAAGTTCCCGATTGGCATACGGATCTTCATCATCATAGATGTCGGATGTTTCAATATCTTTTCCATCTGCGCAAAAATACTCTTTAACCAATTCATTATAGGGTGCAAATTGATGCCATCCGCCATATGCTGCTTCCGGATAAAGGTATTGGTAGCGAGAGTTTGTATATAGATCAGCCACACCCATTATGCAAAAAATGGTTTCGGGGCTGTATTCTCCTCCTGTTTGGAATAGTTTTTCATAACTGTCATCTCCATTTCTTCTGTCCAGCTGATAGTTGTCAGACTCAATAACATCTTTTAATACGGATGCGGCCTCACTCCATTTATTTTGCGCCAAATAAACCCTGCTTAAAAGCGCACATGCCGCACCTTTCGTAAAACGACCGAATTCACTTGTCGGCCGTTCTTCAGGCAATAAATTTATCGCTTTTTTTAAATCTTTTTCAACTTGCATATATAC
>DAIQOU010000132.1:0-10197 GCA_036787725.1 Bacteroidales bacterium | reverse complement strand
CTTCGGCACTCACAATGACCGGTTCGAAAATTTCACCCGGCGGTAATAAACCGAATTTTTCATAAATCAGTTCATTCTTCCGGGAGTCTGTAAGATATTCTTCGAAGGGAGCGTCCAGAGCATAATCCAGTTCCAACAACGCATAATTCAACAGGTCGAGCAAAGTGATTCCGGGGTCGTGTTCGTTAAAGTCAGTCCACCGGTTCCCGCTTAATTCTCCGATCATTTTCAGTGACCGGTCTTGTAAGCGTTTATAAAGGTTGTCTTCTTTATCGCGTCGCGGTATGTATGTTTTTTTATTCATTATCCTATTCAGACATAGGATTATCCCATAATTGGGAAATTTGATACCGGATCATTACTCCCTCTCCGTATCGGAAGGATGTTTTAATCTGTAATCGGCATGCGAATTTGTTTTTGATTTTTACCCATCGCAAACAAAGTCTGTTTCCCCATAGTCCGAAATTAGATCTTACTTTTTTTATTTTACAACGGCTTCCATAACAATGCATCGCGGTTGCTGTTAATAAGGCGTACCTTCCCTTGTTGCGTTCGCCGCATCCGGCTGTAACTTCCAATGCAACACATCCTTCTTCTTGTTGTGATTCATCCAACAGGTCATGCCATTTTCCATCCGCCCGGACCTGCCCTGTTTTGTAACTTCCTTTTATTCCTTTACACCGGATCATACCATTCAGAATAATGTCCGAATCTTGATCTTGAGTGTCTTTTTGATGTTTTATGCTGAAAACGGGCTGGGAAATTCCGTTTTCACAACGTTGGATTTCAAAATCTCCCGAATTTTTGTTTATCACAATTTCCCAAGCCGGGTATTGGTCTCCCGGAGAACGAAAGGTGGAGATAATCACTCCTTTTTCGGTTAAGGGAGATAATCCGATGCCGATATGCGGGGAACCGGAAAACCCGTCATCCAATGTATTTAAAGTAGAATCAATCAAATCTTCAAAAGCTTGTTGGGTTGGTCGCTCTCCTTGTTTGAAATGATTTTTTAATGTTTCTCTGTTTCGTTTTGCCATATCACAAAATTTTCGTTGATTTCCATTTCTTCAATACCGAATGCTTCATTCACGTCAGTTCCTATGAGATGATGTTCAAAAGGAACCAAAATCCCGTGAGGAAAATTAGGACGAACAGTATCTTGAAGTTCTTTGTATTCTTTAAGCCGGTATCGCCCCTCTTCTTCCGATAAGGAAAGTTGTACAACCGATAAACGGTCTATCTTTTTCACAAACGTAAGCGTTTCTATTTTTTCTTTTAATTGTTGCAGGGTGAAAGAATAACCAAATACCGGTAATTCTCCTTGCTGTTGCCAGGGGGCAATGATACGATTAATTACTTTTTTTACGATGGCGCGTGAAACTGCTTTGGATTGTTCGGTCAAATGAAACCGGACTGCACAACGCACCAATATTTCTTCATAAAGAGGGTTGATTGCATCTATGGTACGGACAAATGAAGAAGTCTTGCTTGCCAAATACCCTTCGATATCCAATAATAATTCCGGAGAAGGGTGGGGCCGGAACCGGATTCCTTTTCCTTTTTCCGAGGGAATAATCACTACTGAAACGGTTCCGGATGAATTTTCTTTTCCTTTTTTTACATTTAGGTTGGCCAGACATTTTACTTTGCTAACCTCCGGAAAAGCTTGCAATATCATCCGTTCATAGTCTCTGCCGGTGACGGCTCTGTCGCGGTGAGTAATGAATTCGGAGATGCGGATTAATTTCAGTTGATTCGTTTCTTCGGGATGTCCGGCTTTTACCGGAGTGATTTGAACCGGGGATTCGATACCCGGCAATGTTTCTTCGGAAGTATTCAGGACGAATCCTTCCGGAATCGGTTGGTTCATTTGGTTGACTTCTCGAACGACTTTTACCGTATTGGTATAAATTTTATTAATTTCGGAGATGCTTTTTTCATTTTCGGTGATCCCGGCTCTTAACCAGGTAATTCCGTCCTTATTTTGAAAGCCGGAGAGATCCGGCAAATATATTTTTATTTTTCCGCTTGTTAATAAGTTATGGGTGGTATCTTGTTGTATGGTTTCATCGGGCAGCACTTTCCATCGATAACCGTCTCCCAGATACCATCGTACACGAGGCAGCCGGTCGGCCGGAATTTCTTTTTTTTGAGGAAAGAAGTCAATAAAGAGATTGATAAATTCATCCCCTTCTGCATTTTTTAAGCCGAAAAGGATATTGGCATCAGTATCCAATGAAAAACAAAATGGCATGGGTTTATTTTCCGAAGTTGGATAGATAGGTTCTATACCAAAGGGATATATGTGGGAAACTATTGTATTTCCACCTTCCGGACAAGCCCTGAAATCGAGTTTTTCGACAGCTCTATAGGAAAGTGTAATTCGTTCGATGAGGGGTGAAACAGGCGGGTTCAACGCACATGCATTTTTCTTTCGGAATGTTTTTTTTATGAGTTCTTCGGAAAATAGCTGACGATAGGCTTTTTCTCCGAATCCGATTTCCGGGCCGGTCATAACAAAACTGAAAAAGCCGGATTTGGACCGGATGGTATAATCGTATTCTTCTTCTTTCGGAATAACCGGTTTCATTTCGTTTAACCGGATGCCTTGCAAAAAGGTTTCATCCGATAGTTTGGTTTGAGGATCGGGACCGCCTCCTTTGTCTTTTCGAATGGAAGAAAAAAGAAAAAAAGGAGTTGTATTACTTGTATCTTTCCATTTATATTCGGATAAATACTTTGCTTTTAATTGGAAAGAACGGTTATTGATATTTCTTTTATAACCTCTGTAATAGGAGAACAGCCCGCCCTCGTCGGTCGGTAATTGTTGCCAACAAAGGCGAAGGGAAGCGGATTGAACATTTTTGACAGCCATTTCGTAATTGCCGATTACAAACCGGGCTCCTTGCTCCGCGTTGTTTCCGAAAGGAGAAAACGGTACGGAATTGTCCACCTTCCCCAACTCATTGTAGAATAATACATTGTTGATTCCCAGTGCTTCTACACGGATCTCTATTTTCACTATGAGGAAATCTTTTAGCCAAGAATAGGGATATAACCACGCATTCCTGTTCAGCAGGATACGAAGTGCCGGGAAACGGGATTCGGTCCGGTGCTTTTCTATGTCACAGGCAACGGTTTCCGGAAATTGTTCATGCAATTCGAATTGGAGCATTAAATTTCGGTTATGCGAAGATTCGGTACTCCTCTCGATTACGTATTTTTCGATGGGAGACCAACCGTAAGAAGTGCTTATTTCAAGATAAAAGATGTCACTGAAAACTCTTACCAATAGTACTTCTTTTGCATCTTTTCGACTGATGGGAGCTGCATCTTGTTGTATTTTTCGAAGAAGATAAACCAAGTTTCTCAAGTGATTCCTGTTTTTTATTTTACCTTGTTCGGGTTCAAACAAAAATGTGATGAATCGTTTTCCTTCGCGAAGGAGTAACATGGGAGTTGAAATGTATAATCCTATGGGTTGGGATTGTTTGGGGTTTACTCGGTCATCAAAAAGTACTTCTGTTGATTTATTTTCGTTCAACAAATTCTTCATCCTTAATGCCGTAGGGATTCCGAATAAAGAAGCGGGATAGATATGGCGATTTTTGTCAAAATGCAGGGAATAAGCTTTATCTACTACCGTGTCGGTTATTTTAATGGGTTCAAGGGTACGGAAAAAGATTTTATTCTCCGGATCTGTTCCGTCAAATGTAAAGCCCGTTCCTTTACGGACAAAAACCGGTTTTGGACTGTTTTTATTAAATGTTATCCAAGTGCTGTCGGGACAAGGCGGGGCGGGGAGGACTTTTACTATATCGTTAAGATACCAATCAAGGTATTTTTTCCATCGGTTATTGAAAGAGGTGAGTATCTCCCGCAGTTGTTGAATAAAGGTCAACAAAAGTGCCTGAGCCGGTTCTGTTTCTCCGGTAGGGATCGGTTCTTTCGTGTTTTTCCGTATGGTTTTAATACTTTCCAGAAATTGATCAAAGTACCCTTCGTGTTGTCCCGATAAATTATGGTAGCGAATGAAGCCGGCAATGGTTTCTGCTTGCTGTAACAATAGTTCAAGATCATCTTCAATTAAAGAAAATGCTTCGACCGAATCGATTCGGTTGAATCTGTCCGTTCTGCTTAATCCGTCCTTCATATATTTGTTCCTTCCTTAAAATAATAAGGATATACCATGTTGCTTCGGCTGTTTGTTTCGCGAATACGATAGTCTATATTGATCAGAAGGATTCCTTCCAATTCCTCTTGAGTATCCAGGGTTATCTTTTCCACTTCTATTCGGGGCTCGTAAAACAAAATAGCTTGAGTAATGCATTCAATAATCAGCGTTTCGTTGGATAAACTCATTTCTTCAAATACCCATTGGCGAATATTACAACCGTAGTCAAAACGAAAGACTCGTTCTCCCGGAGTGGTAGAGAGCAAAATATGTAAGCTTTGTTCTATATCCTCTTCCATACTGACCATGTTTGCTCCTTTGCCTTGAATAAAGCGCGGAGGGAAAGCCCATCCGGTTCCTAAAAATGATTTATCCTTTTCCATGTCATCCTCCTATTATTACGGTTGGACATCCGAGTACTATACTTCCTCCGTGGGCGCAAGTGTCTCCGATTCGGGCTGCCGGTTTCCCTCCGATCAGTACGGTGGCAGATCCTTTAATGATGGTGTCGGGCGGTCCGACACAGGTGCAGAGGTCTCCCATGACCGCTGCGGGCAGGTTGCCAATCAACACGTTTGGAACTCCCGGTCCCGTTACGGGGCCTCCGACATGGGGGATGGGAGGAATGCCGGGTGTTTGCATGGGACAAGCATGCATATCTGTAATTCTGGCTGCA
Organism: Bacteroidales bacterium; assembly: GCA_036787725.1. GTDB lineage: Bacteria > Bacteroidota > Bacteroidia > Bacteroidales > Azobacteroidaceae > DAIQOU01. The sequence continues at coordinate 5,347 of DAIQOU010000132.1, read as the reverse complement.
GGGGGCATATCTTTTGAATTAGTAGTTAGAAATTAGGAATGAGGAATAATTTCTCATTTCTCATTCTTCGTTTAATTTATCATCACCATGGCTCCTTTTACTACCGTTTGACCTGCGGCCGAAAGTTCGGCTTTGGCATTTCCTTTCACGGTTAAAGAAGCGTTTGCATTCGCAGTGATATTCAATCCTTTCATTTCCACATTTGATTGGGCGGTTTGTTTGATTCCGGCACCTGCTTCCAATACAATATCGGTTTTTGCCTTTAAGGTGATTGCTTTAGCCGAATCAATCAATATACCGCTTGGGGTCATTGCTATTTTATTTTTATTCTGATCTTCCAATGTGATACTTTTATCCTTATCACTGATCAGAACTTTGTTTTTTCCGGGGGTATCGATTGTTATTACTTTATCTTTTTCATCAAATTCGATTTTCATTTTTGTTTTTGTCAAAATGGAACGAATATTATTTTCTTTTGTCACTTCATAGGGAGGTATCTGTTTGCTGCTGTATAAACTGCCCAATATAACGGCGTGGCAGGGGTCGTCATTGAAGAATCCCAAAATGACTTCATCTCCGATGTCGGGAACGAAGAATGCGCCGTAAGAAGGACTTGCCCAGAAACTACCAAGCCGCGCCCATACCGTGTTTTTATCTCCGTTAAGAGTCGGTATTTCTACTTGGATTTTATTCTCATTGGTAGGGTCACCTTCCAATTTTTTTACTTTTCCAATATGCAGACCTTGTATACCCGGTAATAATCCGGATGCCGGAGGAGCCATTACATCTCTTTTTTCGGTGAGGGTGGTATTGGGAATACCGAAACCGACAGTGGTAATCCAGTCTCCTTCCTTTATTTCGTGTTCTACCCGGCCGATGAATGCATTTCCGTTGAAACGAGTGCCTAATCCATCCAATTCAAGCAGGTCTCCCGGTAGAATTTTATGATTTCCCGGAAATTTGCATTGTCCTTGTATCCGGGAAAGCCCGGTTCGCAGCAGTTGGGCGTCGGCCCATGCTTGTAAGGAGTTTTTATCGGAATAGAGTTCTGTTTGAAAAGATTGCTTGTTGTTTCCTACTGCCTTCGCCAGTTCGGAGAGGGAATCTTTTCCTTGTTTATTGAGGGTCGGTTTGGCTCCCTCGACCGATATCATTTCTTGTTGGGATATGTCCCATGCACCGGCTTTAATTCCGCAGAGCTGTTCATCGGCACATAATTCTCCTTCAAATGAAATGAGGTCGATTCCATAAGTTACCTTCAATTTAGGAGAAGCGCCGGTATCCGGTTTTTTTATGTTGATGTTTTTTCCTTCCGTTGTAACAATCAACCCGTTCATATCGGCCCGCGAAAGAATAAAATCCCAATCCGTGCAATAATATTGTACCAGTTCGTTGTATTTTGCCTTCGTAGAATCAATGGAAACGCTTAAATCCGCATACTTGGTTAATATTTCTTTGATTGCCTCGGAGTCTTTCTTTTTCTCAAAAACATTGTTTTTACGAACTTGGGTACACGGAAATGCATAGTCGCAGCATTCGATGCGGAGAAAAGATTCATTGCCTTCCCGGATAATCAAATTGTGATTGGTTACAATTCCTTCAAAGACCGGATTTTCATTATCTTCATATCCGGCTTCGATCCGGATCTTTTTTCCGGGTGCAAAACTGTCGTCATCACTTTCCGGAATCTCTCCTTCCGGCATATTTCCGGCATCAAAAGTAAGTGTGGCCCTTCCGATCCGGTTTACTTCTTTATATATCGATAAGGAGATCAGTCCGAATACAGTGGTTGTGATCGGATTTCCTTCCGAATAAATCGAGACGCGAATAACTCCGTCTGCATTTTTGTTAGGTGAATCAGCCATTTCTTATTAATGGAGGGAACATTAAACGGGTTCCCGGTTTAATATTTCGAATCGTACTTAATCCGTTATAACGGGCTACATCGGAGCAGTAAGAAGCATCCCCATATATTTTATTACACCAAAAGGGAATACTTTCACCTGCTTTGAGAACGATAACATGCGAGAGATCGGGAGATTGTTTGTCCGATTCTTTTACTTCTTTTTCTCTTGTAATATAATTGGAAAAGGAAGCGGAGACTTTTACTCTCAGCGGTTCACCGTTGGGAGCGAAAAGAGAATAGTCATAATCCAGTGATTCTAATCGGCAATTAAACGAAAAATTGCCCCAGTTCACCCTTAGCGGATTGGGCTGATGTACTTGACCATTCATGGTGTACACCACCTTTTCCATTTTTTTCAGGGTGTTCTGAATGGTCTCTTGTTTGTCGTAAGCAATGCCGGTAGAATCCAATATAAAACTGAATTGTAAAGTGGAAGGTGCATGTCCGTCAAACCGGCTGACATGGGCGGAAGTTCCCAATACTTTATCGGGAGCATACTTTACCTTCCTGCTGAACTTCAGTGATTCCGGATTGATCTTGACCTCAAAACAAGTATTGGAATCATCCAGTTTGTATATTTTTACTTTGGATAATGCAACCGTATTCATCTGTCTTTTCTTTTTCTCGAACCGATAATTTGTTGGGACTGTTGGAGTTCACGCAGAATGTCTTTTTTTAGTTCCGGGATTATTTGTTCCGGATCTACACCGGTTATTCTTTTCTCTACAGTCGTTTTTACTCGTATTTCTTTTATAATTATAGGCATTATTTACGTTTTACTAAAGTGGTATAGGCGAATTCCACGTGTTCGATAACCAGTTCGTTTTTCTCGGAATCAAAGGAACTTACTTCCCATTTTACCGGGTGTGCATCCGAACACATCCAGGAATGCATGGCTTCTCCTTCCGGATTTAATAAATAAATAAGGATATCTTGTTTGATAAAAGGCTGTGTAAAATATCCTTCAAAAGTAGATTTCAGATTTCTTACCAATCCCGAATTACCGGGGATCAATGCTTTTTTCATGATAAGATTTCCATGTTTAATGCTTTTCGGTAATTTGTATTCCTGATTGTTGAGTCCTCCTTCCCGAACGGTTTCGGTTTCCATTTCCCGGTTTAACCCGGATACTTCTTTGAATGCCACCTTTTCTTTTTCGGCAATCTTTTTTCCGTTTCGTTTCATTTCTTTGAACTCTACTTCGAAATAAAAGGCCGGTTGGAAATCCCAATAAATGTCTTTTTTCTTTTTGTTATCCATATGAAGTAATTGTGGAATGCGGGGCCGGCCCCAAAGACCAAGTATTCTTTGAATAAGTTACGGGTTGCACTTTTTCTCCCTTGTTGGGGTAAGCGCCTCCCATTCGTAATCTCTCCGGAAAGCACCCGGCCTGTTGGTCAGCCCCATACTACTCCTTTAACTGATTGTTATTCCTTCATGTGCTACTTCCAAGGTTTCTACAGCCACCTCATTGCCGTCTGATTTCATGTCTGTTCCGGTTATCTTGGTAGGCCAGGCATTTTTCAGTGTCCATGTTTGTACCGGAGCACCTGCTTCGTCCAGAAGGCTGATGGTAACGGTTACCCTTTCGATGGTATTCATCTTGATTTTGTTGAACCAATCCCAAAATGATTTGTCGTCTTTGAATACTCCTTTTTTAAGGGTAACATTGCTTGACTTTTTGATTCCGGGCATTTTAATGGTCGAAAAATCGGGACTGTTGCCATGTCGGTATTCAATGACTTGAGCTTCTATATCCAATCCGGACACTTCCTGAAAGGCGCTTTCTTGATCTCCTATTTTTACTTGAAAATAAAATTTAGGTAACGGCCATACTTTATCTTGTGCTTCTCCTGCCATAATTAGTTATTTTAAATGATGATTAACTTTTTTGCATTTGTTGTTGGAATGTAATTTCAATAAACTCAGCCGGGCGTGTAATGGCTACCAAGACGGTAATGCGCATGATACCTTCCAGAATGTCTTCGGGAGTCATGGTTTCTCCCAATCCTACGTGTACACTGTAGGCATCGTCCGGGACAGCTCCGGCAAGTCCTCCGCGTTTCCATATGCCGTTGAGGAAGTTACTGATCATACTTCTTACGCTTACCCATGTGTTGGCTACATTCGGATCGAATACATACGCGCGGGCTGCATTTTTGATAGATTCTTCGAGCATGATCATTGTTCTTCTTACATTAATGTAACGCCAATCCAACGAGTTACCGTCCAGTGTGCGAGCTCCCCATACCTTGATTCCTTCTCCGACAAAAGACCGGATGGCATTGATTGCTTTTCCGCTTAACGGAACGTTGAGGTCTTCTTGATCATCATGAGTCAGATTTACTGTCGGAGCGGTTACATTGGCAATACTGACATTAGCCGGGGCTTTCCATACTCCCCGGGTATTGTCTACCATGGTAAATACACCGGCCATGGCAGCGGAAGTCGGAAGACAGTTAACTCTCATTAAAGCATCTTTCAATATGTCTTTGTACAAAGGACTGACAGCTCGCAGGGTTTTATGGAGCTCGGATAATTCTTCTTTTTCTGAAGCAACGGTTATTTTATCAAACAAATCCGTATATTCCTTTTTCTTTGCATCTATTTTCTTTTGTTCGTCTTCGTTGTCGGAAGAGGGAAATAGTTTCTCTATTTCGGTTTTTAGTAAGGTTTGAAGCAACACACGGGATTCCGGTTGGATATTTATTAAGGAAATATCGGATTCTTGTAAAATGGAAGTGTTTACCCACGGATAATAAGCCGCTCCGTAACTCAGGTAATTACTTCCGATTTTTTCTCTGAATTGATTCACTACGTCTCCTGCGTTTTCATCTTTTCGGCTTTTATCTCCATCAAAAAGATCAAAAATGGCAAACCTGTTTTTCATATCGTAGCCGCAGTGTTTTATCATGGCTTCCTGAACATTTTCACAACCGGCCCTATCCAGATTGACAGCTTCAGGTATCACTACCATAGTAGGTTCTTGTTCTTTGAGCAATGTTTCAATGCCGGCAGTCAGTTCTTTGGCAACCAACTCATTTTTGTAATTTCCCACTGAAACGATATAACAGGGACCACCGCCATTTGCATAAAAAAACAGCATATGATAATACAAGGTGTTTTTCCTGTTGTATTCTACCTCATAACCGTTATCTTCCGATTCACTTTTCGGTTCTTCATCACTTGTTTTCTTTTTGAGCTCAAATAACGGGGTAGGGGCTCCTCCAAAATAAGAATGGAACTCAGCCATGGAAGTTATTCTCCAGGGGGTGTTCTGTAAGGACTTACTGCCGTTGAGGGCTTTTTCCGTGTAGCCGATGAATGCAGGTACCGCTGTGGCAACTTCTACTACGGAATTGGGGAATGCATTTTTCTCTACAATATACACTCCGGGGGTTTTCATTACTGCCATAAATCAATTTGTATTAGTTAATAATA
>DAIQOU010000641.1:0-2795 GCA_036787725.1 Bacteroidales bacterium | reverse complement strand
TTTCTTATTTATTCCTTATTGTTTGTATGCCCAAAAGAATATATATCCGGGAGCTGATGAAAAAAGCTTATCTCGCGCACAGTATTTCTCATGGATCAATAATACAAACGAAGGACCGACCGAGAAACAAACCCTCATTAATCTCGATTTTTTCGAATGGCTCAGAAAAGAGTATGGAATGTCTTTAGATATATATGCTTTTGATGCCGGATTTATTGATGGAAAGAATTTTTACGGTACCATGAATTCCGATCGTTTTAAGATCAATTTTCCGACCGGGCTCGATAGTGTATATGAAAAAGCTAAATCCAATCATATTCGTTTAGGTCTTTGGGGCGGACCGGACGGGTTTGGTAATACCCCTTGGGAAGCCGCTGAAAGAAAAAATATGCTGATCTCTTTGTGTCGTGATTACAATTGGGCTCTTTTTAAATTCGATGCGGTATGTGGTCCGTTAAGAAAAGAAAAAGAAGATGATTTTATCGATCTGATGGAACGATGCAGATTATATTCTCCCGATTTAATTTTATTGAATCACCGGTTAGGGTTGGATAAAGCGAAGCCGTATGCTACCACGTTTCTTTGGGAAGGTCGTGAAGCTTACATTGATGTGAATTCTAAAAATAATACGACAGCTGTTCATAACAGGGTGGGAAATATGGACAGAGGACTTGTGCCGGGCTTAAAGAGACTGACCGAGGATCATGGAGTTTGCCTTTCTTCTTGCCTCGATTATTGGGATGATGATTTGATATTGCATGCATTTGGTCGTTCTTTAATTTTAGCGCCGCAAATATATGGTAATCCTTGGTTGTTATCTGATAAAGAATTTCCTAAACTGGCGAGAATATATAATTTACACAGAAAATTGGCAAAAATATTGGTAAATGGAATGAAACTACCCGACAACTATGGAAAAGATGCTGTTTCCAGGGGAGATGACAGGACCCGATTGATCACTCTGAAAAACTTGGATTGGACGGCACGAGAGGTTACGGTGGTGTTAAATGAAGAAATCGGCCTTAAAAAAGGACGGCAAATTAAAGCACGCTTATTTCACCCGGTGGAAAGAGAGATGGGCTTTTTTAATTATGGGGATTCTTTGACGGTTTCGGTATCACCCTTTCGTTCTTTGTTGTTATGTGTATCTTCCGGTAATGAATTTGATGAACCCGGTATTTCGGGAGGAGATTTCGAAATTGTGAAAAATATTCCCGGCCAACCCCTGATGATACGTCTTTTGGGATTGCCGGGAACTGAAGCCGATATTGCAATCTGTAATATTGATAACGCGAAAAAAATTGAAATGGATGGGGAAGATATTCCCGAATTGACAAAAGGAAAAACCGTTCATGTGAAATTTGATGGTGATAAATTAAATAATCATTATCACAGAAAATTAGCAGAGATGCAACCGGTCGATATTCCGCGTGATGCTCATTGCTTATACGAAGCTGCCGTATTTGCAGCTGATAACAATGCTATGGAAGTACGTTCGTTATATCGTTCGGGCCGGACAAATATAGCGCCCGTAAAAGCTGCTCGTGATGCATTTTTCAATCAACCGACCTTTATCAACCGTGCCATATGGGACAAACAGCTATTCGACGGCGATATGACTACCGGGTTCGGAGTATCGAAAAGAGGAGGAGATAATAGAATAAAAAAAGGTTGTTTTCGCCTGGATCTCGGACAATCCGTTTTTGTGGATAGCCTTGTAATAAGAGTCGATAATGAATATATGCTTCAACCTTTATTAAAAGACGAAGGAAATTATGTTTATGTATCGTCAGACTTAACCGAGTGGAAACCGATTTTATTTTTGGCCGGTACAAAAATGAAAATAAACCCGGGAGAAAAAATAAGATATATAAAAATGAATCCTTATCCGGAAGTAATTTCAGAAATAGAGGTGTATAGCCGGGGGAAAAAATTATCTTCCGAAAAATTCAGGGCTTCTAATCTTTTTGCAGATTCTCATGTGATGAAATGCGTAAAAGCCCGGCGAACCGAGTTCCGGTTAGACGAGATAGCCGAAAATAGTTATTTAGCGGTAGCTATTAATGGAGAACATGGTGTAGAAGGTGCTTACGCTGCTTTGAAAATCAATGGCGAATACGTAGGTGCGCCTTCTCGCGCTGTTTCTTTTCCTGCTAATCCTTGGGAAAATGTTACTTCTAAAACCGGGTCAAATTATACTTACTTTTTTCCTTTGACTCGGGATATGATTAATAAACCGATCGAAGTCTTTGTTCTGGGATATGATGCCGATTATCCGGAGTTGGAATCGCAAGTATGGATAACGTCTTATCCGATTCCGTATTCAGAAAAAATAATGACAATTTATCGTTGAATGTCGATATAGGTGCCGCTCAAAAGCAAACCGTTTTTACGAAAAATTCATTTAAAAAATGATGTAATTTTTATTATTGTAACGACTATATTGGGCAAACAAAAAAAAACAAACTGAAATTGATCGGAATTAAGAGGAATATGTATATAAAAACAGTAATTTTGTTATGAATGGAAAAGTGTAAATTGTAAGCATCGATAGAAAGTTTCGGAAATTGATTGTGGAATACAGAAAAATGAAAAAAAATATAAAGGGTTTGGGATATACTATTTTATCAAATCTCAAAAGCGCAAAGAATAGGATAAAAATAAAAAACCGGATAATCATAATACTTTGCTTTTTTATTTCTTTTTCTGTCTTTTCCCAAGAACCTCATTATGGACTAAAGTTCAAATCACATACTTATGAACCCGAAATGCGTACCGGCTTAAATTTAAGCCCT
>DAIQOU010000640.1:0-2798 GCA_036787725.1 Bacteroidales bacterium | reverse complement strand
CTTTATAATACATTTTAAAATCTACGCATCTGGCTTTTTCAAAATAAACTTGTTCGATGGTTTCTTCATCTGTATCAAAAATAGTTATTTCTCCGTTGTATCGTTTGGCGTGATCAAATACCCAAGCCATTAATTCATCTGTAGGCAAATCGGAAATAATCAGTTCGATTCGTCCTCCTTTTAATGCCGAACAAACTTCTCCAACATGATTAATATTTTGGTGAAACTCATATTCACATTTGATGACTTCATAACGCTCATACGATAAGCCCATAATATTGTCTCGTTGTGGAATTTTGAGTTTTAGATATGCTTTATATTCAACCATTTGACTTTCCTTAAACTGTAATTATTTTACACTCCAGACAAGTTCTTGTTTTTCATTCATTACTACAGATAATTTATCTCCTTTAGAAGCTTTTCCGCTGATAATAAAGCGAGAAATCGGCCGGCGTAAATAGTTTCGGATCATTCCGGCTACTTGTCGTGCTCCATATTTGGGAGTAAATCCTTTATTAGCAAGTGCTCGGCGGGTTTCTTCATTTATTTCTAGCTCAATTCCTTGTTTTTCCAAAGCTGTATTTAAGCTTCTCAATTGAATATTGAATATTTGCAGCAACATATCTTCACTGATCGGAGAAAACGGAACTATTTCAGAAAGACGAGCTAAGAATTCAGGACGAAAATAACGACCCATAACTTCCATTAATTGATTGGTGCCCGGCATTTTACCTGCATTTATTTGTTCAATTAACCATTCACTTCCCACATTCGACGTAAAAATGACTAAGGCGTTGGAAAAATCGCCCTCTTTACCCAAACGGTCATGTAACTTACCTTCATCCATAATTTGAAGAAATATGTCATAAACTGATTGATGAGCTTTTTCAATTTCATCGAATAAGACTACTGCGTAAGGTTGCTGTCTTATTTTATTAACTAATAATCCGCCTTCTTCATATCCTACATATCCCGGAGGAGCTCCATATAATAAAGCTGCAGAATGTTCTTCTTTGAACTCCGACATATCAAAACGAATCATGGCTTTTTCGTCGTTAAACAAAGCTTCTGCTAATGCTTTTGCCAATTCAGTTTTTCCGGTACCGGTTGGTCCTAAAAAGAAAAATGAACCGATCGGTTGTCCTTGTTTATTTAAACCGCTTCTGGATTCCAGAATAGCATCAACCAATGCTTTTAAAGCCTGATCTTGGCCCACCACTCTTCGCTTTAGAATTTCTTCCATATTCAATAATCTTTCTTTTTCTTGGGCTTGAATTTTACCGATAGGAATTCCTGTTTTATTGGAAATAACAGCTGCTATTTCATGGGCTTCTACCGATTCTATTTTATTTTTCGAAAATTCACGAAGAGTATCCAACGTTTTATGAAGATATTTTAACAGATCATCGTATTTATCGATTTCATTTACATCCGTTTCATCCGTTAAGATTCCCAACAATACCGGACTCAGTTTATTTTGCATGGAAAAGTGAAGGTTTTGCAATTCTTTCAGCAATTCTTCTTTTGTTTTTTCTTTATTTTCTTCTATAGTAGCAAGTTGTTTTGTAAATTCGAGGATATCTTTTGCCGCAGTTTCGTTAATCATTTTAGTTGCCGACATGGTTCTGTCCAACAAATCAATTGCGGAATCCGGTAATTTTCGATCTTTAGTGTATCTTTTTGCCAGTCGAACGCATTCGTGAATTGCTTCTTCCGAGACTTTAAGCTTATGGTAATTAATGTATTTTTCACTGACAGATTGTACCATTTTTATTGCAGAAATCAAATCCGGTTCTTCCATTTGAAGGATTTCAAAACGTCGATTAAAAGCATGATCCGGTTCTATTAATTTCCGATATTCATCAATTGTAGTTGCTCCGATAATGGTTAGATCTCCTCTGGACATTTCCGGTTTTAAAATGTTGGCAGCTCCTGAATTCCCTTGTTTAGGATCTATTAATGTATGTATTTCGTCAATAAATAAAATTGCTCTGTCCAGTGTGCGAATTTCTTTTATTATATTTTTTAAACGGTCTTCTATCTCCCCTTTATAAGTAGCACCTGCGATTAGGGTTCCGGTATCTAATTCGTATACGATGGCCCCTTCTAAATAGGATGGAATATTATGATCAATAACTCTGCGGGCTAATCCGTCTACTAAGGCTGTTTTTCCCACACCGGCATCTCCGATAATCATCACATTGGGTTTACTGTGTCTCCCCAATATTTCTACCATCATACGAATTTCTTTTTCCCGATTGACAACATCATCCACTTTCAAATCTATAGCCAGGGATGTTTTGTCTATACAATACTTATGTAGAGCAGTTAATCCTTTAGCTTCCGGAGTTTCATGCAACTCGGGAGTGATGCTGCTCATCACTTCTTCTCCTTTAAAGTAAACATCCAATATTTCGTTTTCTTTAATAGGAAAAGATTTCAGTCGATCATTGTTAAATCCGATACCGGGTTTAGATAATGCAGCCAGTACACAAATCGGATTTATTTCCAATAATCCTAATTTTAATCTCACATTATCTGATTCTTCAAAGACTACAGGTATCTTCTCATCTCCCGTAATTTCTGCGGGAGAACCTGTTTTTGGACAATCATCAATACATACATCTGCCCATTCTTCAAAATAAGAAATATCTTTTCCTAAAAAAGTTATAAAACTTTGAAGGCCCACTTCTTTATGTAATAATCCTTTTAATAAATGAGCAGGAGTAAAGCATTCATTCCCATATTCTCTTGCAATAGATTGGGCTATTCTTATAGATGTTTTTACAGATTCACTT
>DAIQOU010000639.1:0-2799 GCA_036787725.1 Bacteroidales bacterium | reverse complement strand
TAAACCCATCTCCGAATGTAGGCTTACCTTCCCTCTTTACCAAAAATTTTCCTATCTTTGATCATTAATTACAGGTCAAATGAATGAAATAAACTTCATTCTTATATCCCTTATCAGTTAATAAATTATCTTACATTCAACTCACGCTAACTTAACACATCCAATGAAACACACCATACATCTATTACTCGCCCTCTGCCTGTTCTTTTCTTGCACTACGAACAAGAAGTTAAAAGACGAAGACGCCGTATATTATACAGTTAATAAGGATAGTTCTGACTATAAAAATGGTGACATCGTTTCTTCCGAAGCCTACGATCCTTGGGATTGCAGAGAGAAAAGTGTAAATATAGATTCATTGAAAAAGTATTTGGAAAAAGAAAAACAAATGCGGGAGGATTTACTTGCCGAATTGAAAAACACAACTCCCGACCGGGCAGACTCACTCTATACCGCCGACAGTTACAAATTCTATAAAACAGCAGATTTTCAACAAATCGACAGAATCGCCATGCCCACCCTAATGCGTTCCTCCGGCGCCCATTTGGATTATCCGATCTCGCCGGAAGATAAAATAGTGATTCAACTATTGAAAGAACATGGCTTGGAACCTCAATACATAGGGGAAGGGTATACCGAATTGAATACCAATCCATATTATTATTACGAAATATTCAAACCATACATTACAGAAGAAACAAGCGAATATATTTCCATCCGAGCCGGCCAAGACGACCTTATATCTATGGACGCCGGACTGGTTATTCCTTTGGAAACCCTTTACGACAGATGCGTCGAATGGGAAGTCTTTTTAAATAAATATCCCGAAACCAATCATAAAAAGAGTATTATACAACAATATGGGTTCTATATGGGGCTGATTATGTTTTGTTCTTACGACAATACCTTGGCATTCGACAGAAAAACTCATAAACTGAACGATTGGGTGTTGGAAGACATTCAGAAAATAGCACTAAAGAATACCGATACCCAAACAAATCATATTCTAAAAGAGTACATTAAAGAGTTAGAAAATAATAATTACCTGTACAGTAAAGATATAGAAAACAGGATCATGTCCCTGAGCATATTAAAAGAGTTTGACCCCCAAGGAGTATACTATTGATAAGAGAGACCGGCTTCATTACAAAGCCGGCCTCTCATCCAATCGTCTACCCTATTACAATCTCTGTTTCGATTCCCGAGTCAATCGAAATATTTCTAGAACTTATAACCTATTCCCACATTAATTGTTTGCGTTTTTACATCGGAGCTTTTTCTGCCGGAACTCAAATCAAATCCCAATTGGTAGCCGGCAGTGATCGTTATTCCGTTTCGAAACTCATACCCCGTCATCGCACTTCCACCCATATACCAATGATCAAGCTCTATTTTGTTACTGCCGGGATCACAATCAGATAACTTTTCCGTATTGGAATCGATGCTGAACCCATACCCTACATGCGGACCCGCTCCAATAAAGAATTTACCGTTTCCGAGTGCAAATTGACCGAGTGCATATACCGGTATTTCCACACCTGCATATTTGAACCTTATCCTTTTATTGTCCGATTTAATCTTTGACTCCGTATAGTTAAACATTATTTCCGGTTGGAGAGCAAACCGGTCGCCAAACTCGATCTTAGTAAATCCTCCTACGGCAACACCGGGTTTAAAGGAAGAGGAACCCGACAAATCGGACAATTTTACATTCGTCAGATTTCCGTTCAATTTCACTCCGAATGAAGTATTGATCTCTTGCGCCTGAACAGCCATAAAAAATACACTGCAAAACATAACTGCGGATAAAATAATCTTTTTCATTTCTTTACTCTTTTATTTAATAACTCCTTTATTTGTTAATTGTAATGCAAATGTAAAGAGCGAAATGAAGCAGTTAGAAAAACAGCGACCAACCGGTCCGAACTATATACCAACTGTTATTTTAAGTATACCAACCGATCCGAGAAATACAAAAACACTTAACACCGGAGAGCCGGACTTTTGTCAAACTCTCCGGTGTTAAGCCGGTCCTTTATTCAATAATTAATATTGATTTATCATATCAATGCACAGTAAGTTCCACTACCTTACTGTAATTCGTCACTCCATTTGTCTTTGCTGCCACTCGAACATATATTCGGTTATTATTTGCTTGGATCTTATAATGATTTTCCTTAAACCGGGTATCATTTGCCAAATCCCATACATAATTACCTGTCGGGACATTGTTATTTTTTCGGTCGGCATAATTCGAGCTGTTTACATCCACTCCGGGGGCAAAATTCCACAGAACAGAAACTTCATTTACAGTGTACGACGGATCGGTAGGAGTTACACGGTAGTTTATCGTCACCTTATTATCCGCCGCTACAGCAGCATCTATATCGATACGGGAATAGGGAGTGGCTTTCATATCCAATCGAGTCTGTCCTTTCACGGTAACAACCCCTTCGCATTTGTTTGTAAAAGGTCCGTCTACCACTACTTTATATTCACAGTTGAATACTTTCGAATGTTCGTAAGTACCGTCTTGCTTAGCACGAAAGTTTATTGCTTCCGTAGCTCCGGTATTTTGTTCAAACAAATTGACCATAACCCCTGCTTCGCCTTGCACCGGCAGCGGAATAGGTTCGTTGGTGGTTTCATCATAAATAGTGCCTTTTATACCTCCGTTCGGCGCATCATAATTATCGATATCGTTTTCGCACGACATAAACACAAACATACATACCGTCAAAAAGAGACTTATATATTTTATATTTTTCATTTTCATCTATTATTTAATATTCAAACCAT
>DAIQOU010000131.1:0-10254 GCA_036787725.1 Bacteroidales bacterium | reverse complement strand
TATATAAAAAAATAAAAGTAACAGGGCAAAGTAAAAGGGGTGCTGAAGTTACCTTTAGTAAAGGATTTAATTTGATTTCAGGACTTTCTGATACTGGAAAATTGTTCTTATTCGCTTGTATAAATTATATGCTTGGCAAAGAGGATTCCCCTAAAAAAATACCAGAGAGTGTTGGCTATACGGGCATTTTTCTGCAAATACATACAATGAGAAAATATACACTTTATATAGAAAAATAGATGACAAAAAAATAATTAGTGTAAAGGAATGTTCCATTGAAGATTATTATGACTCTTCTTTCAAAGTCCGCAAAATAAATATACATTCAAATAAAGATGGTAATGATGTTTCTACTTTCTTTTTGTCCCTTTGTGGTATATCTAATAAATATTTCCTGACTTCGTTAACGGGACACCCAACTTAGAGTTCGGTATAAATTAGTGGTGTCAGCATCCTCTGCTCATCGGTTAGCAGCATTACTTGTTGCTTTGTTTTTCCATCTGTCATTTTGATAGTTACAGTAGATATTGTTTTGGCTATATCCATCACTTTATCTACGCTTAACTCAATTCCCGGCATCCGCAATATTCTCTCAAGTTCTTTATAAACTTTGTATGCCATAAAGCAGATGCATATGTGCGCCTCTATACGGCGTTCGGTAAAGTGAAAAATCGGACGTGTTTCCAATGTTCCCTTTGATATCCGGAATGCTCGCTCTACAACCCATAGTCCGTGATACTGTCTTATTACTTCAGAGGCATCCATGTTAGTATTGGTTACGTAGCTTTTCAATCCATCCCACTTGGTATCCTCGTCTATTTTTGCCCGGTCAATATTCACCATAACATCGTTCTCTATCACAAGAAACTTGTTGTATCCTTTGCGGTTGATGTTCTGTTTGGTTAGCTTTCCTGAAGAATAGGCTTTACGCAGCCGCTGTATGCCTTTGTCTCTGTTATGGGCATCCTTGACAGCACGCTTGGACGAATAACCGACAATGATACGCTCGTCAAAGTTGATTGTGGTTTCGTTCAGTTTGGCTTCATCCTTATCAAGCGAGAGAACCCAATCGGTTACTTTGCTACTCTCTTTCTTGATGCGTCCGCCAAGAATGAACTTGTAGCCCCCATTTTTGAGCAGCTCAATGTTTTTTCTACTGAGCAGTCCGGCGTCAGCTGCTACAATAAAGTCCCGGATGTTGAATCTGCTGACAAAATCATCAATTACCGGTATCATTGTCCGTCCCTCATATTGCGAACCGTTGAATATCGAATATGAAAGCGGATAACCATCCATGCTTACAAGCAGACCAAGAACAATCTGTGTTTCGGCAGTCTTGCCATCTTTGGAAAAACCTGTTGTACGTAGCACATCTTCTTTGGAAGATTCAAAATAAAGTGTTGTTACGTCATAAAACACAATCCCGATGCATCCTCCAAGTATTTTTGTGGTGTGCTCCACACTAACTTGCCGGACTTTCTGACGCATATTTTCATTCAACTTGTCCATATAACGATACAAGGCGTTTATGTCCACATCATAACCTCTATATCTGCGAAGATAGTCAACCGTAGCCAACTTACTCATCGGTTGACACACACGAGAAACAACAAGCTGTTTTAGTAGTTCGTCTGCCAACATCCCGAAGCCGATACCATTGCAGATAGGATCAAGAATGAGATGTGGACCATTTTGGACGATTTCCGTAATGCTGTCGAACACCATTGTGGATGTTACAGACAATTGCTCCGACTCTGTGAAATTGAGAATCTGTTGACCTGCATAGCCTTGAATAAAGTTCGAGGCTTTTCTCTCCATTGCTTGTAACTCAGACTCATCCTTGGAGGATCCAAAAGAACGCAAAAGGGTATAGCGGCCATTGCGTTTTTCAATAACCTGTACACTAAAAGACCCGCTTGCATTAGCTTTGCGACGGATAAACATGGTGTAAATTTACAAATTTTAGCAATGGGACACCCAAAAACAAAGTGCAAAAACTTATTATACGCTAAATATTAGTAGATTACACTTTCCGGATGACAAGAGGTGACGAAGTCAGGAAATTAAACCCACAGATTCCTCGTAAGCTGGCAGAAGACAAGAAGCCTGTTATCGATTGGCAGCTTGCAACTTTTCAAAGCGATTATGATCCATACAAGAATCCTTGTATGACCTAAATAGAAAAGCATCAATATTTAATAGTTCTTTTTTCGTGAACTGGCTTTTATCGAGTTTCTCGATTCTCCTTATATACTCGTAGGCTATTGTCTGTGGTTTGACATCTTTCTTTTTCATGTCAAGCCTTACACATTCAAATATTTTTTTGTTCGTGTTTGGCTGTCCCATTTCAGAAGCATAGTAGAATACCCCATAAAATTTCCGGAGCCTTGTGTCTACACCTCCTTGGTTGCCTTTTTTTGCACCTCGTTGACGGAGATATAGGACATAGTCTTTCAAGAATTGCTCGTTTATATCCTTAAAGTAGTATGTCGAAAAGCTTCTGTTATAAACGTCTTTTGTGAAATCTCTCAGGGTGTTTCTGAGGTAGAAATAATGCATGGCATTTGCTTTGCTGGTTACGACTCTTCCGTTTTTGAACCGCTTCCGGGTTTTCATCATTTCAATGATGTCATCCATACATTTATCTATTGTCTGGATTCTGACTTGCTTCTCTTTCTTTTCAACGTGTTCCACATCGAAATGATGCGCCCATTGAATAGGAGACCAGTTCTGACCTTCAAACTCCCAGTCTTCAGCTACTTCGCTTTTAAGTCGAAGAGTTTTTTGTTTTTTTTCGATTGCTTCACCGGTTACGGCGGCGAAGCTTTGTGTTTCCTGATTCCAGTCTTTGTACAAGCCTGTAACAGTTAATACTTTCGGTATTCTGGCGTAACCGGTCTTGAAAAAAAACATTTCGAGTTTTACATAACTCTTGTCTTTTGAATTTTGTTTACCTTTAAAATTAATCGTATGCATATTGCAGGTTGATTTAATTGCCCATTAATTAGTCTTAATTCGACCTATATGATTCCTTACACAAGAATAGGGTATTTCTTACTTAATGTTTATAATGGCCAGAATTGTATTTTATTGACGAGACCATTAAATCAATCTTAATATGCTTACAGTCTGTTAGTTATGTAGACGTATCTCTATATATCTTAAAAAAGAGGCTGTCCCACAATGGGACGGCCTCTTTGTTGTTACGATTGAGTGTGGTCTTCCTCCCGGTAAGATCACGCTTTCTATTTTATTACTTAATCTTCGTCTTGTTCTGCTTCGTGTTCTTTTAAAAGTTTTTCTTGCACATCCGAAGGAACCAATTCATAGTTGGAGAACTTCATCGTGAAAGAAGCTCGTCCTCCCGAGATGGAACTGAGAGAAGTCGAATAACTGCTCATTTCTTTTAAGGGAACTTTTGCTATTAGTTTTTCGTATCCTTTTTCGGAAGACATTCCCATAATGATGGCACGGCGTCCTTGCAGGTCTCCCATTACATCTCCCATGTAGTCTGCCGGAAGCGAAACTTCCACATCATAAATGGGTTCTAAAATTTTAGGGCCTGCATTTTTGAATGCTTCGCTGAATGCATTTCTTCCGGCGAGCATGAATGAAATTTCATTGGAGTCTACCGGGTGCATTTTACCGTCGTATACAATTACGCGCACATCCCGAGCATAAGAGCCGGTAAGCGGCCCTTGTTCCATCCGCGCCATGATTCCTTTGAGGATAGCCGGAAGAAAACGAGCATCGATGGCTCCTCCCACAATACTGTTTACAAAGATCAGTTTGCCACCCCAATCTAATGGAATTTCTTGTACATCGCGTGCTTGTACTTTGAATTCTTGTCCGTTGAACTTATACATTTCAGGCATGGGGGCTCCTTCCTGATAAGGTTCTACGATCAGATGTACTTCTCCGAATTGTCCGGCGCCTCCCGATTGTTTTTTATGACGATAATCGGCACGAGCCGTTTTGGTGATGGTTTCCCGATACGGTATTTTCGTTTCGTAGAATTCTATATTTAATTTATCATTATGTTCCAGTCTCCATTTTAATGTTTTCAGATGGAATTCTCCTTGTCCCGAAAGAATAATCTGTCTTAACTCTTTCGATTGTTCGACAATCCAAGTCGGATCTTCTGCATGCATCCGGTTTAATAATTCCATCATTTTTTCCGAATCCGATTCGTTCACCGGTCTGATCGCGCGGCGATAACGGGAATTCGGATATTTGATAAAGTCAAATTTGTTGCTTGTACCTTTACCATTCAGCGTGTTTCC
The DNA here is from genome assembly GCA_036787725.1 of Bacteroidales bacterium. GTDB lineage: Bacteria > Bacteroidota > Bacteroidia > Bacteroidales > Azobacteroidaceae > DAIQOU01. Next base: position 5,971 of record DAIQOU010000131.1, on the reverse strand, counting down.
GGTGCTTACATCTTTTAATTTAACGGTTGCACCGATATCGCCGGCCGTTAATTCGGGAACTTCATTTCTGATTTGCCCGGCTACTACAAATAATTGAGAAATTCGTTCTTTTGATCCTCTGTCTTCATTCAATAAATCATCCCCCGACTTTATTTTTCCCGACATCACTTTAAAATAAGACACTTTTCCAATGTGTGGTTCGACCGTTGTCTTAAAAATGTATATACTGGTCGATCCGGCCGAATCCGGAATAATTTCTTCTCCTTCGGTATTGGTATAATTAGGCATTTCGTTTACGAACGGAACCACATTCCCTAAGAATTCCATGGTTCGTCTGACGCACATATCCTTTCCTGCACAGACACAGAATATGGGGAACATTCCTCTGGAAATAAGTCCTTTTCTTATTCCTTCCCGCATTTCATCTTCGGTAAGGCTTCCTTGTTCAAAGAATTTTTCCATTAAAGACTCATCGTTTTCGGCAGCAGCTTCTACCAATATTTGGTGTAATTCTTCTGCTTTTTCTTTTTCGGAATCCGGTATTTCCAACACCTCGGGAACTCCTCCTTCAGGTTTCCACCGGTACATTTTCATCTTTAATACATCGACAATTGAATTAAAAGAAGCTCCGGTGGAGATCGGATATTGTATGGATACGGCCTTATTGCCGTATGTTTCTTTTAATTGAGAGAGTACACTGTCAAAATCACATTTTTCGTTATCCAGTTGATTGACAATAAAAATTACCGGTTTGTTCAGTTGTTCGGTATAACGAAACATATTGATGGTTCCCACTTCCACTCCATATTGACCGTTAATCACCATTAAAGCCGTATCGGTTACATTCAGTGCTGAAATTGCTCCTCCGACAAAGTCATCGGAACCGGGGCAATCAATAAAATTGAGTTTTTTGCCCATCCATTCCACGCTGAATACGGTAGAAAATACCGAATAACCGTATTCTTTTTCAACCGGAAAATAATCACTGACTGTATTTCCTGCTTCTACTGTCCCTCTGCGTTTTATAAGACCACCCTCGTAAAGCATTGCTTCAGCGAGAGTGGTTTTGCCGGACCCCGAACTGCCTATAATGGCAATATTTTTAATTTCATTCGTTTGGTATACTTTCATGATGTTGAAATTTAATTATTAAACAATAAAGTGAGGTTGTTTTTTTTCATGAGGGCGCAAATTATAAATAAATTGAAAGAATAACAACCTCCGATTCATGTTATAAAACACATTTCCGTTTATCTCCGGAATTAATGTCTTTTTCGACATCGGGTGTCTTATTAAGGATTGAATTAACGAATTAATAAAGGCAAGCCTTGCTAAAGCCTGCCTTTCGAGTAAGATGTTCCTATTTTTCCGTTTTATTTCTATCTGTTTTTAAAACAAAACGAAAAGTGATCGTAAATTCTTAAACACCAAATTGTTTTTCTAAACTTAATATATGACTGATCGAATTTAATTTTTATTAGTAATTACCGTTCAAATAATTTACTTAGTGTTAAGATACGATCGTTTGTTCTTCCTTTTAACATAAAAAGGTTGATTTTTGTTTAATTTAGAAGAAATTTTTTTAAAACTGTTTTCTCGGAAATGCTCGGATAGTGGCTCTTTCATTGGAATGACCGGAAAAATCCGGTGTTTTTTCTTTGCCGGGTTATTGTTTACGTTGTAAAATAAATCCCTTATATTTGTCCTCCATTTCTTTTTTATATAAATAAAAATATTGTCGTGCAACAAAATGAAGTTGATATAATCCTTCCGCCGGAGTGGACAACACAAAGCGGGATTCAGTTAACTTGGCCTCATGCGGAAACGGATTGGGCCGAAAATTTGGAAGAAGTAACCCGGTGTTATGTGGCACTGGCCCGGGAAATTGTTAAACGAGAGAAATTACTGATTATTTGTAAGGATATCGAACAGGTGAGAAGTGAATTGGGTCCGGTTGATTTTTCCCGTATTATTTTCAGAGAAATTGCAACGAATGATACTTGGGCGCGAGATCATGGAGGTATTTCCGTATTCGTAAACGGCAACCCGTTTGTTTGTGATTTTACTTTTAACGGATGGGGATTAAAGTTTCCTTCTAATTTTGATAATCAAATCACAAAACAATTATACACTTCGGGTGCTTTTCTTTCCGACGTAGGGTATCAAGGCATGAAGCATTGTGTGTTGGAAGGCGGCAGTATCGACTCGGATGGTCAGGGAACGTTGCTTACAACGAGTAAATGTTTGCTTTCCGTAAATCGGAATGAATATAAATGCAAAGAAGAAATTGAAGATTATTTTCAATGGATTTTCGGCCTTAAACGTATATTGTGGCTTAATCACGGATATTTGGAAGGTGATGATACCGACAGTCATATCGATACGTTGGCTCGTTTTTGTGATCCCGAAACTATTGCGTATGTAAAATGTTCCGATGCGAATGATGTGCATTATGAAGAATTATCTCTTATGGAGGAAGAACTCCAACGATTCAGAACGTTGGCGGGAAAGCCTTATCGTTTGATAGCGCTTCCGATGGCTGATACTGTTTGGAAAAGCGGAGAACGACTCCCTGCTACCTATGCTAATTTTTTAATTATGAATGAAGCGGTGTTGGTGCCTTTTTACGGTTCGCCTAAAGATAAAATAGCCGAAAGGCAATTGCAACATGCGTTTCCCGACCGGGAAATTATCGGGATTGATTGTTTGCCCCTGATAAAACAGCATGGTTCGCTGCATTGTGTGACAATGCAATTTCCGGAGGGATTTATCTGATTCATATTATTTACTCAACTATTCTCAAAATGAAAAAAATGAATGTCTTTTTCTTATTGGTCGTTTTTATGATCGTTTCTTGTGGAAATACAAGTAAGGAATCGAACGGGGAATCGTTTGTTCTTCGGGGACAATTGAAAAATCCCGATTTTGAAAATAAGAAAGTATATCTCAGTAAACCCAATCCGGAAAATCCTGCCGATATAATTACCCTTGATTCCGGGATGGTTAGTAAGGGAAAATTTTTATTTAAAGGATCGGCTGAAGACCTTGCCGATATCCGATTTGTAATGTTGGGAGAACGGAATGAATGGGGGAAGAATCCGATTTCTTGGTTTATTGCGGAACCCGGAGAGATTGAAATAGTTATCGATAAGAAATTTACCGTAAAGGGAACCGAACTGAATGACCGGATGCAACAGGTAACAAATCGAGTGGATTCTATCAATAAAGAAATGGAAGAATTGGTAGTCCGGGCCGGAATAGAAGATGCCAATAAAGTGGAATTGGCGGCTAAATCCGAATTCCTTAAGGGTAGTCTGAGAGAGGAATATTTTGAATTTTTAAAGACAATTATAACAACTCCCGCCGGGGAATATTTGTTTGAAACAATGCGTAATTTATTTACAAAAGATCAGTTCCTCAAATTAGTTTCCATGGGAACTCCGGAAATGAAAGAAAGGCCCAAAATTAAAGAGTTAGCAGAAAAGTATAATATACAATGGGAAGAGTAAAAATAGGAGTTGTTCAACAATCCAATACTTTCGATATTTCTTCCAATATTAAAAAGTTGGAAGATAATATAAGAACATGTGCCGGTCGTGGCGCCGAACTCGTCGTGTTGCAGGAGCTTCATAATTCGCTGTATTTTTGCCAGACGGAGAATCCCGATTTTTTTGATTTGGCAGAAACGATTCCCGGCCCTTCCACCCGGTTGTTTGGGGCATTGGCAAACGAACTGGGAATTGTTCTTGTGGTCTCCTTGTTTGAGAGACGCGCTCCCGGTATATATCATAATACGGCGGTTGTCTTGGAAAAAGACGGAAGTATTGCCGGAAAATACCGGAAGATGCATATTCCGGATGATCCTGCTTACTATGAGAAGTTTTATTTTACCCCCGGAGATTTAGGTTTCCAACCCATTGAGACTTCTGTAGGCAGGTTGGGAGTCTTGATTTGCTGGGATCAATGGTACCCGGAAGCGGCTCGTTTAATGGCTATGGGAGGAGCTGATTTGTTGATTTATCCTACAGCTATCGGATGGGAATCAACCGATGACGAAGGAGAGAAAAAGCGGCAACAAGACGCTTGGATTATTTCCCAACGGGGACATGCAGTTGCGAACGGGTTGCATGTAATTGCCGTGAATCGCGTGGGATATGAACCGGATCCTTCCGGACAAACCGGCGGTATCCGATTTTGGGGCAACAGTTTTATCTCGGGTCCTCAAGGGGAGGTATTGCTCCAAGCTTCAATCTCCGAGGAAGAATGCTTGATCATGGAGGCGGATTTAAGCCGGTCGGAACAGGTAAGGCGCTGGTGGCCGTTTTTTAGGGATCGGAGAATCGATGCTTTTGGAGATTTAACCAAACGTTTTTTGGATTAAACCAAGATAATCAGATAATATTGGTAAATTATATGACACCACTTTTTTATAAAGATCAGGAACGTTTTTTTGTATCGGTCGACTGTCTTATCCTGGGATTTAAAAACAATAAATTGTATTTATTGATCACCAAACGGAAATTTGAACCTCTTAAAGGAATGGATTCTTTGATGGGAGGATTTATCCGAGCGAATGAAAATATAGATGAGTCAGCCACTCGGGTTGTTTCCGAATATACAGGGATACAAGGAGTATATATGGAACAGGTAGGAGCTTACGGTGAAGTCGGACGGGATATTGGAGAACGGGTAATTTCCATCGCTTATTATGCTTTAATCGATATGGAATTGTTTGATGACGAGTTATGTAAAATACATAATGCTCGTTGGCAGGAGTTATCGCAAGTCGGAGAATTGATTTTTGACCATAACAGGATATTGGAAGATACGTTAAACATCCTGAAAAAAAGAGTAAACACCAAACCGATCGGATTTAATTTGTTGCCGGAAAAATTTACATTGCCTCAATTGCAAACTTTATACGAAGCTATTTTTCAGAGATCGTTGGATAAACGGAACTTCCGTAAAAAAATCTTGGAAATGGGTGTTCTGGAAAAGCAAGAAGATAAAGATAAAGCCGGCTCTAAACGAGGTGCATTTTATTATAAATTTAATAAAGAACAATACGATCAATTGCAGGAAAAAGACGATTATATACCTTTCTGATATAAGTAATTATTCACACATCCCTTCTTCTTTCGAAAAAAAATGTTTTTTGTTTGGATTTATGTTTTATAACATGCGCTTAATAAGTGTAAGTTTGCACACTTATTGTTAATATTGCATCCGTATTATCAACAATCATTTCTTAAAATTTATACGGTATGTTAGAAACATTGAAGAAAGACGTTTTTGACGCAAACCTTGATCTTGTAAAACACGGGTTGGTTATTTTTACTTGGGGGAATGTCAGTGGCATCGATCGGGCAACCGGTTTGGTGGTAATAAAACCTTCCGGAGTTTCTTATGATTCCATGAAGCCCGAAGATATGGTGGTTGTGGATTTGGACGGAAAGGTAGTGGAAGGTAAATTGAAACCTTCTTCCGATACACCTACTCATCTCGTATTATATAAGTCATTTCCGAATATAGGCGGAGTGGTTCATACTCATTCTACTTATGCAACAGCATGGGCTCAGGCCGGTTGCGATATTCCGAACATTGGCACGACTCATGCCGATTATTTTAAAGATTCCATTCCATGCACACGGGATATGAAGGCTTGTGAAATCGAAGATTTATACGAATTAAATACCGGACATGTCATAGTAGAACGATTTGAAGGATTAAACCCGGATTATACTCCGGGAGTTTTAGTCAATAATCACGGTCCTTTTTCTTGGGGAAAAGATGCCCGTGATGCCGTACATAATGCAGTTGTTATGGAACAGGTCGCTAAAATGGCTTTTATTTCATTTACTGTTAACCCGCAGTTGAAAATGAACGAATTGTTGGTTCAGAAGCATTTTTTCAGAAAACACGGAGAAAATGCTTATTACGGACAATAAGCAAAAATATATTTAATATAATT
>DAIQOU010000638.1:0-2800 GCA_036787725.1 Bacteroidales bacterium | reverse complement strand
TTTATTTAAGTTACTTCGAATAATGGTTGATCGGGAAAAAGAATTAAAAATCCAGGAATTCCCGGATAGGTAATTCTTTTGATGCATTTGGCGGTCGAATTCGAAGTACGTGAGTAAGAGTGGGGGCAATGGTTGTTGCTTTTATCGGTCGGTCTATTTTCCCTTTTCCCGGAACGGATTGTCCGAAAAAGATCAACGGTGCGACGATTGTATTATTCCTGATTTCTTTAGATTCACGGGGATTTTGATCGTCTATTTCAATCCACCCCGGCTGGAGTTCTAAAAACAAATCTCCGCTGTTTTTTCGGTGAATGCCTTTATTGGTATTTCCGTTTCCTTCGAAAAATAACTGATCGTAGTAAGTAACATCCTGTATTCCGCTGAATTGGGCAGCAAATTCGGCTGATTTCTTTTGAATTTCGGCCAGATCCAACTTCTTATCTTCAATCAATTTCCGATTGAGATAGATTTGATTATTATAATAACCCAATACCCAGTTTCCTTCTCCGTATATGGCCATCAGATACATGTTAAGCAGTGCGGTACATCTTTTCGGATAGAATTCTCCATACGGTTTATTGGTTTCCGAAACGGTGTTGGGAGATTTAAAGTAACCGGTGGAAGATAAAACTACCAATGTATTTTTTAATCCTACATGTTTCTCCGCCAAATCCAACAAATTTTCCAATTCTTTGTCCAATCGGCAGTAAATATCCTGTATCTCGGCACTGTATTCTTCCGTTTCGTTCTTATAATTTCCTGCATAGTAAGTAATGAGAAGCATGTCGGATGTGGATCGCTTACCCAATTCTCCGAATTCAAAAAACTTTCCCGCCAAAGCGGTTACTTCCGTATTTACAAAAGGAGATGTTTTAATCTTCAAATACCTTGATTTATCGTTTTTTGAAAAAACATGTTTAAATTCGGTTGTTTTTTTGGTATAAGGGACCGTTCTGTATTGACGAAGAGGGGTCCAAGTCAATTCTTCCGAAGAATATCCTGTCATTGAACCGTTGTTATATCGGTCTATATACCACGGGATGTCTTTATAATAGGTCCCGGAAGCCCATTTTCCGTTGTAATCTTCTACCCAAAAAGCGGCATTTGCCGATCGTCCCCCCGACATAACGGCTTGGATGGCATTGGGAGCAATCGCATATACATCGCTTCGTCCCTCAGACGCTATTTTCAATTCATCTCCGACCGTAGAACCAAGCAGGGCCAACGGCGAAAACCGTTCTGCCGTGTAATTTCCTATGTAAGCTTCATCCCGGATAATGGAAACTTCTCGTTGTTCTTCAAAACTGTATTTTTTGTCTGCAACGATTCCGTGATAACACGGGTTGGTTCCGGTATGAAGGGTAGCAATAGAAGTGGCTTCTCCCAAATTGGGGAAATCATACTCGATATGTCGGTATACCAATCCTTCGTTCAGGAGCCTTTTGAATCCTCTTTCTCCAAAGTAAGGATTGAAGTATTGTAAATAGTCGCCTCGAAGCTGGTCGATTGTAATGTTTATTATCAGTTTCGGAATTTCGACCGACTCTTGGGCATTGATTCCCGAGATGGCCAAAATTGCTATTAAAGAAGAAATAAGTCTGTTCATGACTTAATTTTTTTAAGAATCAAATAAAAAGCGGAACTCAGTCCCAAGCATATTATAAACGGAATGCAAGCCGAATTTATTTCCTGAGGAATCATACCCCATAATAACAAAAACAGGGACAAAAGTATAAAATTAACCCAATGAAACAGGTATTCAATGAGATAAGTTTTTTTAAAAAAACAACCGATGAAAGGAATTATATAAAGCGGATGGAGCCAAAGAAGGTTCCAATTCGGCCATGTACACGGATGAATCGATACAAAAGACAAATAAGCAACCAATAAACCGGCTAATAAAGCGATTAAATAAAGGAATCCGAAGAATAAACGGAATCGTCTTCTTTTACGAATACCTAAGAAGACAAAGATACCGGTAATAATCAATAAGAAGATACCGGCGATTGCGGGAGTTATTCCGAAACCCGGTTGGGAGGGATCATTATCTGCTTGCATAAGGATGTATTCTGCACTAACTACAGGAGCTTTCTCTCCCGAATTGTATATATAAGATATTACCGATTCATCCAAACTCTCTTTTAATCGCAAAGGCAGAAACATTTCGGTTCTTAAGCCGATCAAGCTGTCGGCGCCGCTCCCGATAACCAAGTCAATACCGAATGTTAACCAAGGATAAGCTCCGGTACATTGATGTACCAACGTCCGAAGCGTTGTTTTTTCTTTCCGTTCGGGATATATTAATTCTCCTCCGGTATTATTTTCGATGATGTCTCGGGGGCGGGTAGTACAATTATCGAAGAAATAATTGTAACGGTATTCCCGATTTTCCGGCCGGGCATTAATAAGTAAATCTTCTACTATTTTTTCTTTTGCTTGCAGAGGGATATTCAATACTTGTTCTACTACAGTAGAATTATCCATTGCATAGGCAAAACGAAAGGAATCGAAATCGTCTATTCCTAACATATAATCCGTTTCTCCTTTTACAAACCGGTAGATAAAATTAGGTTTACGAAAGTCAAACATACCGAAATTAAACACTAAATCCGGTTCGTTTTCCAATCCGGAAACACGTATGGCCGTATGTCCGAAAACCGTATAGACTTTATTGGGGCGGGGATAAACAGTTAATAAACTGATCCGGATGCTGTCGGAAAAGATTGCAGTTTGTCCGAGAACGGCTTGAAAACCGCAAATACAAAAAATAAAAAAAAATAGAATCCGTTTGTTCATAAGC
>DAIQOU010000130.1:0-10263 GCA_036787725.1 Bacteroidales bacterium | reverse complement strand
CAAACTTACAATCCGTAACTTATTCAAAGAATACTTGCCCTTTTGACACACCCTCTCTTCTTTTCATACAATAATTGATATTTTTTAGAGTACATTTGCGGGATGATCGTTTTGTCTTTCTAATAAGTGAGGAAATAGCGGAACCGTTAGGGGTGTCGAATTGTTAATTTATAATATGGAAAAATTTAAAAGCCGTTATTTTATGGAATATCATCTTTTGCAGCATCCATTACATTTAGAAGGACGAAACATTCCTTTTGTTTTTATTCGAATTTAATTCTTATCATTTATGAAACCTATTTTATTAACTTGTATTTTTTTGATAATGGGATTTGTAACACAAGCACAACCGGCCGGCTTTGACTATGAAGCGGCATGGAAACGAACGGAAACGCTTAGTCGGGAACAACGTCCCGAGTCGGTGTTAAAAGAGGTTGAAAAGATATACGAGGCTGCACGGAAAGAAAAAAAGAACGATCAATTGTTAAGGGCAATCAGTTATCGTACATCCGCTCAATTGGAATCGGCCGTTAGTCCGGAAGAAGCATTGACTGCATTGAGAAAAGATGCCGAGACATTACCTTTTCCGGCAAATCAAGCGGTTCGTTCTTTATTGGGCGACACTTACGGGGATTATTTGCAATCCAATTATTGGAGGTTTATGAATCGTACCGATGTATCTCAAGACGAATCGGATGATATTGCTACTTGGAGCCTTTCACGATTAATTACCGAAATGGTAAGTTGCTACTTGAATTCATTGGATCGGGCTTCGGAGTTGCAACGTATACCTGCTAATGATTTTTTGCCTTCTCATGTGACGAAAAATAAAGACATGGATTTGGAATATCGTCCTACGCTGTATGATTTGTTAGTCGGAAGGGCTGTAAACGCATTTGCGAATTCCCGGACGCGTATAAACCGACCGCAGGATATGTTTCTGATTGATTCGCCGGAGTATTTCGGAACCGCATCCGATTTCATCAAGCTTGATATTACTACTTCCGTTACCTCTTCGTTGGAGTATGTTACCGTAAAATTATATCAAGATTGGCTTCGGTTCCGTTTGGCAGACAATAATCCGACAGCATTAATGGATGCAGACTTAAATCGTTTGAAGTTTATTCGACAAGAAAGTACGCTTTCGGATAAGGATAAAGAATATGAGAAAGCATTGTGGGGTTTGTTTGAAAATACGAAGAATTCTTCGGAAGCGGGGGATGTTTTGTATGAGATGGCATTTTTATATAAAGAACAAGGAGAATCGGCTCGGGATAAAGAATCCGAGTACAGGCTTCGGTTAAAAGAGGCGGTTGCTCTTTGTAATCGGGTTATAAAAGAATATCCGCGTATTAAATCAGCTTCGTACGCCAAGAATATGATCAAGTCCATCCAAGCTCCCGGGCTGAGGATAACGATGGAAGGTTTTTCGAGTCCGAATAAACCGACAAGAGCTTTGGTGGAATATAAGAATACAGGGAAGGTGCATGTGTCTGTATATAAATTGGATATAAATGAATTTGCCAAACGGGATCAATCGTATGAAGGGCGGTCATTGAATGCTGCAAAAAAAGCAGGGGATAAGGTTGTAACATTACCGGTGACCGATGATTATCAAACGTATACGACCGAGATACCGGTGGATGCATTGCCGGCCGGATTTTATCTTGTGAAGATACAAAACAAAGAGGATGAAAAAGCTTCGGATGCTATTGTGCAAACATGTCTCTTCCAAGTGAGTAATTTGAGTTTTGTTTCTTTTAATAATGAAGGAACGGTCTATAATCGGATTACGGGGGAGCCTGTTGCGGGGGCTGCCGTAAAAGTCTATACGACTAAGGATTATAATAATCCGATAAAATCTCTTTACAAAACGTTTGTAACCGATAAGGAAGGAAAAGTAAAACCGGAGATAGGTTCCGGTATCTATCCGAGTGCTACGGTGGTGGAGTCCGGTACGGACAAAATATTTCTTTCCGATGTATATTATTATAATTACCGGAATGAACCTCAAGATCGAATCAATACGGTGTTGTTTTCCGATCGGGCCATTTACCGTCCGGGCCAAACTGTTTTCTTTAAAGGATTAATGATGCGCTTGACCGGTGCAACCAATGAAAAAGAAATAATTCGAAAAAGTCCCGTACAGGTTACCTTGTTGGACGTGAATCGTCAAGAGATCGCTCGCTTGGATTTAAAGACAAATGAATACGGTACTTTCAACGGAAGTTTTGTAATACCGCAAGGGTTATTAAACGGAACCATGTCTATTCGTGCCGGAGAAAATGAATATCCTATCCGTGTGGAAGAATATAAACGCCCCACATTTGAAGTAAAAATAGAAGCTCCAAAACAAGAAACCAAATTAAATGACAGTGTTCGCATCGTCGGGGAAGCCAAGGCATTGGCCGGTTATGCCGTAGATGGTGCAGAGGTAAGATTTCGTATAGTAAGAAATGCGGAAATACCTTATCGTTACGGAGGTTGGTTCCCCCGGATTCCGGAACAACGGGAAATAGCTTCGGGAGTATTGAAAACGGATGAAAGCGGACGGTTTACGGTGCGTTTCTTCACTGCTGCCGAAGATGTGAAGAACGATAAATTGATTTATAATTATGTTATTACAGCCGATATTACGGACTTGAACGGAGAGACACAAAGCGCCACCTATACGTTGCGTGCAAGTGCTGCTCCGGTATTGATTTCGGCAGATATCCCGGCTGTGATTGATCTTGTGAAGAAGAATACGGAATTCGATATAAAAACCGTTAATTTAAATGGTGATACCATAGCTTGTAAGGTGGAAGGCAGTATTTCGGAATTGCAGTTGCCCGGTCGGACGTTTCGCGATCGATTGTGGCAAATGCCCGATACAATGATTATGAGCCGGGAAGAATTTGAAAAATTATTTCCTGCAGACAGTTATCGGGAAGAAGATACCAATCCGGAACGATTTAATGAGAAACGTACGGTCGGTAATTTCTCTTTACATACGGGACGGGATAAGAAAATCGATCTGTCTTTATTGAATAATGCTTCTTCCGGAATGTATAAGATTGTACTCAAAGCCGTAACCGATAAAGGAATAACTGCCGATGCAACTTATTATGTAAAATTAATTAACGGTACGCCTCAACCGGTTTATCGAATGAACGATTGGATTGAGACCGGAAATACAAAGATAGAACCGGGAGGAGAAGCCGAGTTTTGGATTGCGGGAGGAGAGAAAAACTCAAGAGTGGAATACCTGCTTTTTGACAAAACAGGAAAAGTAATCGATAAGAGGATAATCCGCACGGAACCGGTACCGTCTAAACTGACCATCCCCGTTGAACAACAACATCAGGGAGGATTAACCGCTTATTTTACCCTGGTACAGAACAACCGGTTGTATTCCCGTTCGGTGAATATCGAAGTGCCTTATACCGAAAAGGAATTGAATATTCGTTTTGCTTCTTTCCGGGATAAGTTACTTCCCGGCGAATCCGAGAAGTGGACGTTGACCATTAAAGACAGAAAAGGAGATCTGGCACTGGCCGAGTTGGCAGCAACATTGTATGATGCTTCTTTGGATGCTTTTGCCGTCAATTCATGGGCAACGGTTTTTGATGCCGTACATCCGCAATCATTTAAGTATATGAACATTTCTTCCGGAAACTTGAATCGCGTGGCTTGGGGTCGTTTTGCGAAATCTCCTTCTTATTCCGGAGTGAGTCCGTTAGTACGGAATTATCCGGATATGGAACCGATTTCCTTTTCTCGCAACATAATGATAAGAGGAACAGGCTCTCTTCGAAGGCAAAAATCATTGGAGGCAGCTCCCATGGCGGCAGTTAATCAAGAGGCTATATCAGATGATAAGATGGTATTGGAAGAAGCCGCAGTCGCTAACTACGATGCTAAAGCAGATGTTTCGACGGGTGGCGGTTCCGAATCGGGGAATAATACCGGACTTCCGGTGGTGATCCGATCCGATTTTAATGAAACGGCTTTCTTTTATCCGGAATTAAGAACCAACGAGAAGGGTGAAACGGTCATCGAATTTACCATACCCGAATCACTTACACGATGGAAAATGTTGGGATTGGCTCAAACCGAAGACTTAAAGATCGGATCAATTGAAAGAGAGCTGATTACGCAAAAGGAAGTGGCTGTTTCCGCCAATCCTCCGCGTTTCTTCCGAGAGAATGATAAGATTGTATTTACTGCCAAAATCAATAATATTACGGATAACAATATCCGAGGAGAAGCCGAATTTACCTTTTTTGATGCTTTGACATTGAAGCCGATTGATATTATTTCAGGCGCCGGTACTGTGGAATTTTCGGTTAATCCGGCACAAAGTACGATCGTAAGTAAAGAATTGAGTATTCCGGAAGGTATTCAAGCCATTACTTATCGTGTCACGGCTAAAGCAGGCAACCATTCGGACGGAGAAGAAAAAACGGTTCCCGTATTATCCAATACGTTGTTGATAACGGAAAGTATGCCTTTTATGGTTCGCGGAAATCAAGAGAAAAAATTTACATTTGAACGGTTGAAGAAGAACAATTCAAAAACATTACGCAATCATAATCTGACATTGGAATTCACTTCGAACCCGGCTTGGTACGCGATTCAATCCTTGCCCTATTTAATGGAATATCCGTATGAATGTTCGGAGCAAACTTTCTCACGGTATTATGCCAATACACTGGCTTCTTCGGTGATCAATTCCTCTCCTAAGATTAAACAAATCTTTGATTTATGGAGAACATTGCCCGACAGCAAAGCTTTATTGTCCAACTTGGAAAAGAATGCCGAATTAAAGCAAGCTGTTTTGGAAGAAACTCCTTGGGTATTGGAAAGTGAGAATGAAACGGAACGTAAAAAACGACTCGGATTGCTTTTTGACTTGAATCGGATGAGTAATGAACAGCAACGGTCCGTGCTTAAATTACAAAAAGCACAAAATCCGGACGGCTCATTTCCTTGGTTTGAAGGCATGCCGGGTAACCGGTATATAACCCAACATATTCTTACGGGGATGGTACGGTTGGAAAAGATGACTTCGTTGAAAGAAGATCGTGTCAATACCATGGTCAAGAACGGATTTGAATTCTTGGATCGGCAAATTGCCAAGGACTATTCGGAAGAGATGAAGAGAAAGAATGTGAAAGAGGAGGAGACAAGAATAGCTTCCATTCAGATACATTATTTATATGCTTGCAGTTTCCGTAACCGGCAACCCGCCAATTCGGATGCTTATAAATTTTATATGGACCGTGCCGCCCTGCATTGGACTAAATTCGGGATATACGAACAGGGAATGATTGCCTTGGTCATGCATCGTGCCGGCCGACAAGAAATCGCAAATAAAATCTTGATATCTTTAAAAGAAAGAGCCGGCAAATCGGAAGAAATGGGAATGTATTGGGATAATAATCGCCGGGGATATTTTTGGTATCAGGCTCCTATCGAAACACAGGCTCTTTTGATAGAAGTGTTTAATGAAGTTTCCGGAGATAAACAAGCAGTGGAAGAAATGAAAATTTGGCTGCTTCGCAATAAACAAACCAACGATTGGAAAACGACCAAGGCAACCACAGAAGCTACTTATGCTTTGTTAATGACAGGAGATAATTGGCTTGATTCCGATGCATCGCTTGATGTTAAAATCGGAGGTGTGGAGTTGGATCGAGTTTCCGTACAACCGATCCGCCCGGAGCCGGGAACCGGATATGTAAAAACGTCTTGGTCGGGTACGGCGATTAAAAAGGAAATGGCAGACCTGGAAGTGAAAAATCCCAATCATTCGATAGCATGGGGTGCTCTGTATTGGCAATATTTTGAACAATCGGAGAAGGTAACGGCTGCCGAAACCAATCTTAAATTGCAACGTGAATTGTATATAAAGACACAAACCGAATCCGGACAGCAATTGGTTGCTGTTGATAAAAGTAAGCTTCGAGTAGGTGATTTGATTACGGTTCGTACGGTGTTGAAAGCCGATCGGGATTTTGAATATGTTCATTTAAAGGATGCACGTGCAGCCGGATTTGAACCGGTTACGACTCTTTCCGGTTATCGTTCTCAAGGTGGAATTTGGTATTATCAAAGCATGAAAGATGCCTCTGTCAATTTCTTTATAGATCGTTTACCGAAAGGGACATATGTATTCGAATATGATCTTCGGGTTTCTCATGTGGGAGATTTCTCTACCGGTATCAGCACCATTCAATGTATGTATGCTCCTGAATTCAATGCACATAGTGCGGGAGGAAAGGTGGTGGTAGAATAGTCTTTCCTGGGCACGGAATATAAAAGAATAAGGGAGTCTGAGGCTGACTCAAAAGCCCGACTTGATGAGGGTGACACACCCTCATCAAGTCGGGAAATACCCGCACTTTTGACATATCCTCTTTTTTCTTTTTTGATAAAATGCCGAGAAGAGATTATGAGCCTTAGTTGTTGTATTGCGGGGAGTTTATTCGCTGCAAACTCCGATGAGAAAATGATTCAATCAATCCCGTATCGGCAGTATCTGTCGAAATTACAAAACGATCTTGGGGAAAACATTAAAAACTTAATCTTTGTGCGTTCAATAATAAATTGGTAACAAGCAGATTTTTTTTAATACTTTTGCATATTTGTATTGAGTAATGTATGAAATTGAAACGCATAACAAGCAGCAATAACGAAGAAGCACAAAGGCTTATAGCCCTTCATAGTGAAACATTCCCTGAATACGAAAGGTTCCGGGAAACATCCTTGTTGGCTAATTTGATCGATAATGCAGAATCCATGCACTTCAATGGTATCCGGGAAGATGGAGAGTCGGTCGGATTCTTTATTTATTGGGATTTGGAAGATTCGTATTATATCCATTTTATAGCTGTTTTTCCGGAGATGCGAAATCGAAAAATAGGGCAAAAGGTATTAGATTGGGTTTCAGCGAATCTGCATCTTCCTGTATTTTTGGAATCTGAAATACCTTTTGATGAAATCACTGCCCGCAGGCTTAACTTCTATAAAAGGAATGGCTTCCGGGAACTCGCGAATGATCCTGAAATTCTTTCCGAAGATCGTAGAGGCGGTCATCCCTTATGGCTTATGGGAACACAGAAGGTCGATGATTTAAACCGTTACCTGGTGAAGATAAAAGAACGGGTTTATTATGCAACCGGAGAATAGTGTGGTTAGGCTGATTGATGCAATAGAAAACATATTAATCCGTATTATTCCCGGGATTTGACATAATGCAGCTTGCATTCCTTTTTTCATAAAAATAGGGTTATCCTTGTCAAACGGGCGGCTTCCCGGAATAATTTCATAATTGTCCGACCTGCCGAATACGAACTGATATGTTTTCTGTCAATTACTTACACGGCATCTGCTCTTAGAATCTTCCTAAAAATGGTTACCCTTTTTTGAACGATTACCCCTTGTTAATTACGATTTTAAGAGAAGTAAGCCGAGTCATTTTGTTTAATGTCCCGATTTTATTTTATTCATAAATTCGTTGCACGCATTCGCACATTCTTCGCAAGCTTTAGCGCATTGCTTACAATGATCATACGGATGTTTGCCGCATTCTTCAGCGCATGTACGACAAACTTTTTCACATAATTCCAATACTTCTGTTACGAAGCGACTGCTTTTATACAGGATCTCCAATGTGGTAGCACAGATTTCGGCGCATTCCCGATCCAATTTGATGCAATCTTTCATCATTTTTACATTTTCTTCTTCCAAACAGGCATTGAAGCAATAGTTGCAAGTAACAATACATTCGGCCAGCTTATGCGATACGTTCATTTTTAATTCCAACATAACTTATTTTTTTAGTTAATACTTGTTAGTCAATCGTTTATAATTGACTAATAAGTATAACAGAGTAAAATTGCGGAATGTTTAGGGAGAAGAGGGTAAGAAATCAAAATAATTATTAAATCATTATCCTTTCTTTCTCTTATTTTATTCCTGCCTCTCCTCCACGGAATTATGGTCGGTGTAATAGTTGGGTTAAATCAGTTTGATAAATATACTTAATAGTTTCTTTTTGAATCTTCCCTTTTTGATCGTAATGGGATAGAAGCTTTAGAAAAAGGGGTAAATCGGACTTATTTTCCGGAGAATCGGGAGCGAAGACGTAATTATGCTCTCTATGAGAAGACTATTATGTTTAATTGTGATAAGGATATGCAGTGAGGTAATCTCTTCTCGAGCGGTTTCGGTTAATTTGCTCTTGATCTCTTTGTCGTTTACTCTTGATCTGCCGGGCATAAGATCAAGATCTTTTCATCAAAAGATCTTGATCGGTATCTGCCTTTGTAAAGTTATTATTTTGAATACTTTTAATGGCTTTAATTAGCTTCTGCCATCGTATTCTTTGCCGGCTCATTTCTTTTTCTTCTGAAATCTTTTTTTGAATTCTCCGATGATATCTTCGCTTGTTATGTCTGCTAATTCTTTTCGGGCGACAAGGTATTCTAATGTAGCGATATAAGCTTCTCCGAACGCAATGGTGACAGTTGATGCGGTAGCCGCAGAAATAACCCCTCCGGTTACCGATCCTGCTCCCGGAATGAATTTAGTCAGGTTGGCTACAATAGTTCTTCCCAATAGCGTCGCTCCGGTACCGGTGATTAATGAAGAAAGAAGAGTAAGCAACAATGATTTCTTTATATCCAATCCGAAAACCGCTGTAATTCCGGCCAGCATGCCAATTTGTATCGGTATCAATACCGTAGCATCGGCAAAAGGGATAGGAGTTGCTCCGGCAGCAGCCGCAGCTGTGGCTGAAGAAGCTACAATGCCGTGGGCTTTATTTTTTTTTTGTTGTATGCTGACTTTTTGTGCGGCGGCGAAAGCCATTTGGTGTCCTTCCGGAACGACTTCCATCGTTACATCTACCAGTTCGATCAGTCCGAACGGGCGAATAATATGTCCGTCGTCCAATTGTTGAGGCAGAGAATTAACCCGAACTACATTGCGAGTTTGAGGAAGCAGTTCCTGTACTTTACTCCGAAACCCGTTGTCGGCAAAGCTTTTGGTGATTACTCCGATGACAGGCATATAACGGGATAAGAGTTCACTCAGACGAATTTCTGCGTCTTCGATACGTCTCGAATTTTCATCGATACAGATCCAAGCCGCATGGATATGTCGATGAGGATTGCTTTCCGATCGTCGCGATTGTATTAATTTTTCCAGTTCGGAGATGGTTGTTTCAAATTCTTTTAATTCCAATCCGCGGGTATCGAATAAGGTGAGGGGAATTCCTTCTTTCTTTATTTCCCGAGTGAATAAAGTTACCGGTTTTCCTTGTCCCGTAGTGGCAAAATTACCTTGGAAAACGGCATTGATCAACGTGCTTTTTCCGACACCCGTTTTTCCGGCTACCAGAATATTGACTTCTCCTCGTTGTTTTAATGCCTTATTGATGGATTCTTCAACGATTTTTCCCGGATCGAATGTTTTATTGGTCATTACAGATGTATTTTTTATTATACAAAACAAACAAAAAAAAGGGAATGTTTATCTATTCCGTACCGGGTTATTTTTCTAAAAGTTGAAAAATAAAGATATAATTTGATAAAATACGGTATATTTTCATAAGTTTGTTTGTTATTTTATTAATCCAAGAATCATTTAATCATATTAAAAACAATAATATGTCAGGTATAAAGAAAAATTTAACAGAATTAATAGGAAATACTCCTTTATTGGAGATCGGGAAATATAGTAAGGAGCACGGGTTGGATACCGGTTTGGTGGTAAAAGTGGAATATTTTAATCCCGGAGGAAGTGTGAAAGATCGCATTGCCGCTGCCATGATCGAAGATGCCGAGGAAAAAGGGAAACTGAAGCCCGGGGATACGATTATCGAACCTACCAGCGGGAATACCGGAATCGGATTAGCTTGGGTAGCTACGGCTAAGGGATATAAATTGATTTTGACCATGCCGGAAACCATGAGCCTTGAACGTCGTAATTTGTTGAAAGCGCTGGGAGCTAAAGTTGTATTGACTCCGGGAGGAGAAGGTATGAAAGGCGCGATCAATAAAGCCAATGAACTTCAATCAGAAATAGAAGGTTCTGTTATTTTGCAACAGTTTGAGAATCCGGCCAATCCGGTGATTCATTTCAAAACAACCGGGGCTGAAATATGGGAAGATACTGCAGGGAAGATCGATATTTTTGTTGCGGGAGTGGGTACCGGAGGAACTGTTTCCGGGGTCGGTAAATTTCTTAAAGAAAAGAATTCCCGCGTCCGGGTCG
>DAIQOU010000637.1:0-2804 GCA_036787725.1 Bacteroidales bacterium | reverse complement strand
GATTAAATTATTTTTAAAGGAACTATGGAACTCTCGATGAAATTAGTTAATCATCGCCTTTGGCAAAAGACAGATCAACTAAATTTCATGTTCGTTTCATGTTATCATATTTTGTAATATTCTATCCCTATCTTTAATAGATAGGGATAGAATATTACAGGTAAATTTAAAGATCTGTTACATTTGAGAATTCATGTATCATCAAATTGTCCTTATTTGTGTCTATTGTTATGGTTGCTTTTTTGAAATCAAGATCTCCTTTCATCTTCCAAAGGTGATCCCACTGGCTCCATACAAATTCGCCAAGTTCGTAAAAAGATAACGGCTCATTTCCGGCAGGTCTTTCCGCACTTATACCATCCTTTCTTCCCCAGCACTTATCTGTACCATCTATTGTTGCTATAAAGTAGTATCTTTCTTCTATCCAGCCAAGCCATCCCGGAGGATCAGTCTCCGGTTTACTCGGATCAAGGAATTTGATAGCGCAATTATCGGCAGCAAACTTACCGTTTCCTATATAAGATAAGTCGCCGATTACACCAAAGGAAGCTCCCCAAATACATCTCACATTTGATATGATTTCAGTCTTGACAGATAAAGTATTGAAATCAACGGTTATTCTATACGGATTTGAGTTTGATTTAATATTGATTACTCCGGGGCCATCTTTCAGTTTTGCATTTTCCAAATGGTAAGCGAATTCCTCATCTCCGATTTTTCCTTTCAACTCAATATCTCCACTACCCGATATTTTTGAATATACAATATATATTCCGTCTGAGGCTTTCCGGAATAATGAACCGTCTGTTCCACCACTTTCATTACCCGAACCATATAAGTACAAATTATCAGGCATATTGTCTATTCCGTCACCGCGGGTAACTTCTATGTCATTTTTCAAATCCACTGCTTTTACATCCCCACCTTTCGATGCAGTAACCGTCCATGATATATCTCCGGTTTCTCCCGGCTTTATTCCTGCTTTGCGTGCTATAGCATTCAAATCGGCATGAGTCAGAGTCAATTTTGGTTTAGTTCCAAAATCACTTTGCTTTTTTTCTATCGGTGCGGAAAAATCGCCTCCTTTTTTAGTAAAAAGCACTTCATATATCACATACGACCCATCACCTGCACCCCCTCCTGTCCATGACAAAGTAATATTATCAGTTGATGTAACGTTCAGTTCTACTTTCCGAGGAGATGACAGTTCGGTTGGAACGGTAAAATCTGTCGAAAGGTTATAATCATCCGAACAATTACTGAATAAGAATAAAATAGCTGTTATCGCTGATAAATATAAGTATTTCATAATCTTCAATTTAAATGTTACCACTTAGGATTCTGTGTGAGATTTCCATTCAAATCTCTTTCATTCTGAGGAATAGGCCATAAATAATGTTTGGCGGCATCGAATTTTCTATTTTCTACACGCACATAACCATTATCAGTGCCAACAGCATCGCCTGTATAGAGTCCGTGACACCATCCGTTAAGTACCTGCTCGGCTGTTTTCCAACGAATAATATCTTTGTGCCTGAGTCCTTCGAGCGCCAACTCGCAACGGCGTTCGCGACGTACAATATCTGTAAGGTTGCCTGTTGTGGGAAAATCTAACGCTTTTGCATCTGTAAATCCCGCCCTTTTACGGAGTGGTTGTATAGTGCGATTCCATTCAGTTGCATTCAGTTGATTTTGTTCCGCCAGGGCTTCTGCATGCATCAATAAAATATCAGCATAACGCATCAAAATAATATTCAGGCCCGACTTGAGGTTTGACATATATGTATTATCCCAATATTTCTTTATGTAATATCCTGTTGCCGTACAATCGGAAGAAAAACCATATCCATCGGGATTTGCATTCCTACTGCAATCGACTGCATGAGTCGTACCATCAGCTAACTTATAGGAGTTTCCCGTATACGCAATAGTGGCAGCAAGTCGCAGATCACGATTTACGAACGGATTGGACGGATCATAACTTGCCGGGGGAGCATTTTTTATTGCATAACCATCCAGTGTTATGTAATCATCAACTAATTCCTGAAGGGGTGACAGTTGTGAATAGCCACCTAACGATGGGGGTAAAAATCCATATTGTATTGTATGCTCTCTATCTACCGGTTTGTACTGTACATCCAGCATTACTTCCTTATTATTCTCATTTTGAATTTCAAATAAGCCTTCGTAATTACCAAATAAAGAGAAACCTCCGTCCGTTATTATTTTATTTGTTATAGGAGTTACCTCACTGTATCTTCCTTCAAACATAAGGATACGGGCTTTCAGTCCCATTGCCGCCCAACGCGTAATCCGTCCTGTATTCTTATCATCATAAGAAGCGGGCAGGTAATTGTTATCAATAATAACTGACAATTCGTTCAATAAATTATTTACGACCTCCGCTTTTGGAGTACGTCCTATAGATTTAGACTCGCTGATAGATATAATATGCGTAAAGTAAGGAATATCTCCGAATTTGGAATACAATTCGAAATAATGATAGACCCGGATAAATGTTACTTCTCCGATATAGCGATTTCTCAATTCGTCACTCAAACCCGGAACGAGTTCTATATTGTTTAATAACAGATTACAATCACGTATACCCGAGTAACGATAATCCCATACTGAACGAACGTATTTATCGGCAGTAGAAAACGAACCGTTACCTACCAACTGGTTATGAGTATTTGATACTTTCGTGTAGGCATTATCGGTCATAGCATCAGAATATAAAACTTCGTCAGCATTATTCATTCCCTGATAACATTTATTTACCATATAAACAGCCGATTCGGGTT
>DAIQOU010000636.1:0-2814 GCA_036787725.1 Bacteroidales bacterium | reverse complement strand
AACGGAACCCTTTTTAAATAAATTGAGAAAGAGAGTAAAAACCTTGTTGATTCCCTATTTATTGTGGTCTTTTTGGGGAATTTTATTTTATTTTGTTTTACAATTGATTCCTTATTCGAAACCCTTTTTTGTTAACCACATAATCAAAGATTATTCCTTTACGGAATTATTGGCGACTTGGTTACTGCATCCTATACCTTATCAGTTATGGTTTATTCGGGATTTGATGTTATTGGTTCTTTTGTCTCCTTTGTTACGCTATATGATACGCATTCCGTATATTTCATTCATCTTGTTTTTTGCTGTTTGGCTGTCGGATTTTGACTTGATAGTGGTAGGTAACGAGTCGTTGTTGTTCTTTTTTACGGGAGGATTTTTATCTGTTCAAAAAGTGAAATTAAGTAATCCTTTTTTTACTAAAAACAGTCTATTGCTTGCAGCTATATGGCTTATTTTTATTGCGTTGACTCATATTGTCGAAAATGTTTGTTGGGACCGCATTGGGATTTGTTTCGGAATTTTTTCCGTTTGGTTTTTATATGATCGTTTAAGTGAGAAGGTTGATTTGCGGAAGATGAAATATTCCGGATTGTTATCCTATTCATTTTTTGTATATGTTTTTCATGAGCCTCTTTTGACAATCTTTAAGAAAGGATTATATTATTTGCTGGGTTATTCCGGAGGAGCTGCTTTGTTTATTTACTTCTTTTCCTCCATAACAGTGATTGCAATCAGTATAATAATCGGAGTGTTTTTAAAAAGAAATTTCAATCCCTTTTACAAATTAATTACAGGAGGGAGATAAAGATGATAAGTATAGTAATTCCTTTATATAATAAAGCGGATAGTATAAAATCAACATTGGATTCTGTAATCGCACAGACATGGTCGGAATTTGAAATTATTATTATTGATGACGGATCTACAGATAACAGTGTAGAAAGAGCCGGGTCTTGTACGGATAAACGGATACGGTTGATTCGGCAAGAGAATCAAGGCGTATCGGCTGCGAGAAACAGAGGCATAGAGGAAGCACGATTTGATTATATTGCTTTTTTGGATGCTGATGATGAGTGGGAAAATGATTATTTGGAATGTCAGGTAAATTTAATACGATCTTTTCCCGGATGCGGAGTATTCGGTTGTGCGTATCAATTCCGAAATTATAAGGGAATTGAAAAAAAGATTCAGTTGAATAATTTATCATTTGAAGGAAAAAAAGGAATTTTAACGAATTATTTTGTTGTTGCATCCTCTTCTCATCCTCCGTTGTGGACATCAGCCGTGGTAGTTGAAAAAAAATATTTGATTCAGATCGGCGGGTTTCCTGTCGGAATAAAGATTGGTGAAGATTTATTGGCTTGGGCTCGTTTGGCTGTCCTATGTAAAATAGCTTATCGTACCGAGCCTAAAGCGTTTTTTGTTCAAACCGTATCGGAAAGTTATGTTACGGCTCCTTCTCGTTCTCCGGAGCCGGAAGATAGAGTAGGGTTGGAATTGGAAAGGCTGTATAAGTCTCATCCATCGGTGTCGGGATTAAAAGGGTATGTATCGTTGTGGTTTAAGATGAGAGCCTCTATGTTTCTTTTATTAAACAAGAGAAAAAAAACGGTGAGTGAATGTATAAAAGCACTTCAATATAATTGGAAAAACGGAAAAGTTTGGATGTACTTAATTTTAATATTATTTCCTAAATCGTTCCGATATAAGATTTTTCAAAAGTGGGGAAACCAATGAAAATAGTAATTACTCATACCGATTTTAGAATTTATTGGCCGGCCAGAATAAAGGGACTGGCTCAACAGCTTGCTTGCTCGGGGGATAGTTTATACATCATTGAAATAGCAGGAAAAGGGACTTTGTATTCTTTTTCTGAGGAAAGACAGGACGGTGCCAATTATTATTGTCTTTTCCCGGAAGAAAGAATGGAAGATATTGCCCCGGAAAAAGCCGGAAGATTATTGTATGAGAAATTGGAAGAACTGAATCCGGATGCTGTTATTGCCGGCCCGATTGCTTTCCCGGCAGGTGCAGCAGCGGTAAGGTGGACTCGAAAGCGCAAAAAAGGAATTGTTATTTTTGATGATGCGCGATTGAAAGACTTAGGGAGAAGTGCTTTTGTTAACTTTATAAAAAGAAGAGTGTATCGGAATGTGGATGCTGTGTTATGTCCGTCATCTCATTGGGATGAAACGTTTCGCTTTTTCGGGTTTGATAAATCTCAACTGTTTTATGGTTTGGATGCGGTAGATAATGATTTTTGGAGGAGAGATCCGGTCGACAAACCGGCATTGCCTTCCCCATTCCTCCTGGGAGTAGGTCGCCAGGCGGAAGGGAAAAATTTTTTACTGCTTATCAAAGCTTTTGCTCAATATAAAAAAATGCATGCAGGGCCTTTGTCGCTGGTTTTGGTCGGAGAAGGGATTGAAAGACCTTTGCTGGAAGATTATGTTCGTGAAAATAAAATCCGCGATGTTCATTTTTATCCGTTTCTTTCACAGGAAAAATTGAGAGCCTTTTATAAATCGGCAGAGTTATTTGTATTTCCAAGCTTGAAAGAATCTTGGGGACTGGTGGTTAATGAGGCTATGGCAAGCGGATTGCCTGTAGTTGCGGGAGATAATGTAGGATGTGTAACAACCTTGATAGATCATGGCGTGAACGGTTATATTTTTCCTTCCGGCAATCTTTCTGTATTAGTGAATGTGTTGAAAGACTTTTTTTTACTGTCGGACGATGACCGGTTAAAAATGCGAGATGCTGCTTTAAATAAAATTTCGCATTGGGGAATCCCCCGGTTTGCCGCAGGAGCCC
>DAIQOU010000635.1:0-2819 GCA_036787725.1 Bacteroidales bacterium | reverse complement strand
TTTCGCTGTCTTTTTCCTTTTGTTTTGCCCGGGAGAAGGAGATTTGTTTTCCGGATCGTCTTCGTTGTGAGCATCTCGAAAACCCTTTAGGCATTGATGCCGCTTCTCCACGATTATCTTGGATGATGGTCGATTCCCGAACGGGAGCAAAGCAAACCGCTTATCGATTGATTGTTGATACTGATTCATTGGAAGTTGTTCGTGATCGCGGAAGGAGTTGGGATACCGGAAAAACAACCGGAGAAGCCGCACTGCTTACTTATTCGGGAGAACGGCTTCAACCTTTTACTCGTTATTTCTGGAAAGTGATTGTGTGGGATAAAGATGGAGTGCAATCCGGTTCTGCCGTATCTTCTTTCGAAACCGGAATGATGAATGTGAAAAATTGGAAAGGCGCCTGGATTAGCGATGGTAAGGATATTAATTATCAACCGGCTCCTTATTTTCGGAAACAATTTGAAATGCAAAAAAAGGTCAAGTCGGCAAGAGCCTATATTGCAGTAGCAGGATTGTATGAGTTATATATTAATGGAGAAAAGGCGGGTGATCATCGTTTAGATCCCATGTATACTCGTTTTGATCGTCGTAATTTATATGTGACTTACGATGTGACACACTTGCTTCAACAGGGGAAAAATGCTGTCGGCGTGTTATTGGGAAACGGCTGGTATAATCATCAGTCAATGGCAGTGTGGAATTTTGATCGGGCGCCTTGGAGAAATCGGCCGGCTTTTTGCTTGGATCTGCGTATTACATACAATGACGGAAGTATTGAAACTGTCTGCTCCGAATTGGATTGGAAGACATCTTCCGGTCCGTTGGTTTTCAACAGTATTTATACAGCTGAACATTATGATGCCCGATTGGAACAGAAAGGGTGGAATACGGCTTCTTTTGATGATTCCGGTTGGAAAGGAGTAGCATACAGAGGAGCTCCTTCCAAAAATATTACGGCTCAACAAGTACACCCGATCCGGAATGTAAAAACTTTTTCTCCTCAATCGATCAATAAGATAAATGATACTACGTATGTGTTTGATTTCGGACAGAATATGTCGGGTGTAACTCAACTTAAACTGTCGGGAGAGGAAGGAACCCTAATAAGACTTAAACATGGGGAACGGCTATATAAAGACGGACGAGTGGATCTGTCTAATATTGATGTATATCATCGTCCGACGGATTCTTCTGATCCTTTTCAAACCGATATTGTTATTTTAAGCGGAAAAGGAGAAGATGAGTTTATGGCTAAATTCAATTACAAAGGGTTTCGGTATGTAGAAATCACGGCTAATAAACCTATAAGCCCGGATACTAATACGCTGACCGCTTATTTTATGCATAGTGATGTTCCTCCGGTGGGAGAGATCGATACTTCGGATGAGTTGGTAAATAAATTATGGGAAGCCACCAATAATGCTTATTTATCTAATTTGATGGGCTATCCTACCGATTGTCCTCAACGGGAAAAGAATGGATGGACAGGCGACGGTCACTTGGCTATCGAGACTGCTTTGTATAATTTTGACGGGATTACGGTATATGAAAAATGGCTGACAGATCATCGGGACGAACAACAACCGAATGGTGTATTGCCGGATATTATTCCTACGGGCGGATGGGGATACGGTACACATAATGGAGTCGACTGGACCAGTACAATTGCAATTATTCCTTGGAATATTTATTTGTTTTCCGGCGACAGCAAGTTATTGGAAGATTGTTACGAGAATATTAAAAGGTATGTAAATTATATTGACCGTCGCAGTCCGGAAGGGCTTACCTCTTGGGCGCGGGGAGATTGGGTTCCGGTAAAGTCCCGTTCCAATTTGGAATTGACATCTTCCATATATTATTATACGGATGTTAAAATACTGGTGGAGGCGGCTAAATTATTTAATAAGAAGGATGATTATGAGCATTATAGCGGGTTGGCGGAAAAGATTAAGAAGGCAGTAAATAATAAGTATCTTAACCGGGAAACGGGAATGTATGCTTCGGGGACACAAACAGAGTTAAGTGTACCATTACAATGGAAAATTGTACCGGAAGATATGATAGCGAAAGTAGCCGGTAATCTTGCCAAAAAAGTGGAAGAGGCCGGATTTCATCTGGATGTTGGGGTCTTGGGTGCAAAAGCGATCTTGAATGGGTTGAGTGAAAACGGGTACGCTGAAGCGGCCTATAAAGTGGCTGCTCAAAATACTTACCCCTCGTGGGGATGGTGGATTGTAAATGGCGCTACAACATTACTTGAAAATTGGGATCTTCAGGCAGAACGGGATATCTCCGATAATCATATGATGTTTGGTGAAATTGGCGGTTGGTTTTTTAAAGGTCCGGGAGGTATTAAACCGGATCCCGAACAACCGGGTTTTAAACATATTCTTCTTCGACCGCTTTTTGTCTCCGGATTGGATCGGTTTGAAGCAAAACATAATTCTCCTTACGGCATGATCGTTTCCAAATGGGAAAGGAAAAAGAAAAATGTAACTTATACCGTGGAAATTCCTGCCAATAGCCGGGCTACGGTATATTTTCCCGAAAATGTCCGGGGAGAACAATCCCTCAAACTGGAAGCGGGAAAACATGTATTGAAGTTAAAGTTAAAATGAAGTAAAATGAGGTTGTCTCAAAAGACCGGGTATTTCCCGGATAGGTTACGAATCGGATGCAATTACCCCCGGAAGGGCTTTATCCGAGACAAAACTTACAAACCGTAACTTATTCAAAGAACTTTCAGCCTTTTGAGGCAACCTCATTATTAAGCCTTTTTCATACGTTGGATTATATAAATGAATTTACCCCAAGGAAGGTGG
>DAIQOU010000634.1:0-2822 GCA_036787725.1 Bacteroidales bacterium | reverse complement strand
GGAAAAAGCGATGTTTATCTTTATATTTATCCTGTCTGAATTGCACCAATAGGTTTTTTGAATTTTCAATGAATTCATAGGTCCATACCGAGTTTTCTTTATCGGAAATTGTTCTCATTTCTCCTGTTTGAAGGGAGTAAAAACAAAGGCAGGTGAGATCGTCCAAGTTGATAATTCCGTTTTTATCGGTGTCTTTATCGGCCGTGTAGAAGGAAAGCAATATATCGTCCGGAAAATAATGAGTGGTAAGGTTTCCGATTACAATCCGATCTTTAAATAAAGAAATCGTTTTTTCTTCCGGCGAATTGTAAAGGATTAGATTGGCGTAGTTATTTGTAAAATAACTGTCTTGATATTTTCCTTTTCTCGTCGATAAAAGGCCCAAACTGCCGGATTCCCATTCATCGGTAAGGGATTCTGCTTCTTTGAGGGTTTTAATGGAGACCGGAATGAGATAAATAAAACGGGTGGAGTCGATCAATGCCGGAGATTCGTAGGAGATAATCTGTTTCCGGAGATTCTCTTTATTTAAGGCTTCTGTTGCTTCATCCGAAATCAATCCGTTAGGAATATGGTTGCTTTGAAAAGGAAAAAACTCGATAACAATAGCAATAATACCCAACAACAGCAACAGAATTCCCAGACAGCCAAAAACGGCCAATAACTTTTGATTAAAGTTTTTAATTTTTTCTGTGTTCATGATTTTATCCGTTGTATAATTTATCCGGATATAATTCGTTTATTGTTTTATCCGGAATGTTCCGGTTTCAAATATAATCAACTATTTCCGTTTTTTATAAAATAATCGTTTATTTTGCATCTTTTCAAACTTGGTATGTATGCCTAATCCTTATTTTCGATTTAAACAGTTTACGGTTTTTCATGATCGTTGTGCCATGAAGGTGAATACTGACAGTGTATTGTTGGGAAGTTGGGCGGATGTGTCCGGGTGTCGGCATATATTGGATGTGGGAAGCGGCAGCGGATTGATTGCTTTGATGCTGGCACAACGTACCGATGCTTTTATTGCCGGCGTGGAAATCGATGAAAATGCTTATTCTCAATCGTTGGAAAATGTGGAACGGTCTCCCTGGGCCGATAGAATCACTGTTTTTCATATTTCATTTGGAGATTTTTTAAAAGAAACCGAAGAACGATATGATTTGATTGTCTCCAATCCTCCGTATTTTTCCAATTCGTTACTTCCTCCGGATAAAGGCCGGCAAACAGCTCGTCACAATACCGAAGATCTTTCTTTAAAGAATCTGATATCAGGTTCAGCTTCTCTATTGAAAGAGAAAGGTAAAATGGCTTTTGTGTTTCCGGTTTCTTCCGATAGGGAGGTGGAAGAATTAGCTGAAACGAACGGATTATTTCTTTCAAAGAAAGTCCGGGTAAAGCCTACTCCCCCGGCTGATCCCAAGCGCCTGCTTGTGGAAATGAGTAAGTTTCCGGTTAAATGTGAAAATACAGAATTAATAATCGAAACGAGCCGCCACCGGTACAGTGATGCGTTTGAGTCATTGACAAAAGAGTATTATTTAGATAAATAATACTTATCGAAATAATAACCGGGAGAGGAGCGATTTTTACAAATAATTGTCAAGGTAAAGATATGGATCAAGGAATTAAGATTAAATTGATTTCTCCGAAGATGAGTTTGCGTCCTATGGATTCGGAGTTTAAGAGAAGAATGTCTCCGTCGTTATCGCTGGTTACCGTCGCTTCATTGACGCCTCCTCCCCATACGGTGTATATTGAAGATGAAAACATCCGTTCCTTGGATTTTACGGATCAACCGGATTTGGTGGGTGTAAATGTAAACGTTGATACGGCCTATCGTGCATTTGAAATAGCAAAAATCTATCGGGAAAAAGGAATAAAAGTAATCTTCGGAGGGATTTATGCGGCTTCCAATCCCGATACGGTATTGGAGCATGGCGATTCGGTTTGTATCGGAGAAGCTGAAGAGGTATGGGAAACCATTATCCGGGATTGTATGACGGGAAATTTACAGCGTGTCTATCGATCTATCGTAACTGATTTATCTAAAGTGCCGCTTCCTCAATGGGACCTTATTTCCAAGCAGAATTATTTATACCATAATATTATTGTTACGAGTCGCGGATGTCCTTTTAAGTGCGAATTCTGTTATAACAGTTGTGATTACATAACCGCTCCTTATCGAACCAGACCGATAAAAGAAGTGGTAGCGGAAATCGAACGTATGAATACCAAGCAGGTGATGTTTATCGACGATAACCTGATCGGAAATATAAAGTATGTAGAGGAGTTGACCTCGGCCATTAAACCGTTGGGATTGCTTTGGCACGGAGCTGTTTCGGCCAACATTCTTCATCATCCGCAATTGATTCGCAACATGCGACAATCCGGTTGCCGAAGCTTGTTTATCGGCTTTGAATCCATTAACCCGGACTCTATCCGAAGTGTTGGAAAAAAGCAAAACAAGGTAGAAGAATATGAGATCTTAATCAAAATGTTACACGATAATGACATTATGGTAAATGCAAGTCTGGCCTTCGGATTTGATCATGATACTCCCGGCGTGTTTTCGGAAACATTGGAGTGGTTGATCCGTAATAAAATAGAAAGTATGACTGCTCATATCTTAACACCTTATCCCGGAACCAAACTTTACAAAAGACTGGAGTCCGAAAATCGGATCATTGATCGGGATTTGACTAAATATAATACATCCAATGTCGTTTTTCGGCCTAAAAATATGAGTCCTCAACAATTGAAGGCCGGTTATTTACAGATATATAAAGATTTTTATTCGTTGAGAAATATCATTCGGCGCA
>DAIQOU010000633.1:0-2823 GCA_036787725.1 Bacteroidales bacterium | reverse complement strand
TTCAATGATTTTTTTTCTGTTCTGTATTAACGACCGAAGTTGTACTTTTAACAAATTTCCATCAAAAGGTTTTGTGATATAAATATCGGCCCCATTTTCCAGCCCCTCTATTTCCTGTTCCGGGAGGAAACGAGCAGTTAATAAAATCACCGGGATATGGCAAGTCGGGATATTTTCCT
Organism: Bacteroidales bacterium; assembly: GCA_036787725.1. Taxonomy (GTDB): domain Bacteria; phylum Bacteroidota; class Bacteroidia; order Bacteroidales; family Azobacteroidaceae; genus DAIQOU01. The sequence continues at coordinate 2,644 of DAIQOU010000633.1, read as the reverse complement.
TTATCCTCCGGCACACTTCCAACCCATCCATCTCGGGCATCATTACATCGCTGACAATGACATCCGGTAAATATTTTTTAGCTTCTTCCAGTCCTCTTTTTCCGTTATCGGCTTTTATTATTCGATAATCATTTTGCAAAATAAGTTCTATATAATTACGCATATCGGTATTATCTTCAATGATCAGTATTACAGGCTTTTCTTCGGCAATCGGAACAGTTATGTCAGTAACTCTATCCGCCACGGAAACTTCCCGAAGATTGCCTGTCGGGTCTGCCTTTGAAAAGGCGACTTCCGGAATATCTGTTTCTTCTTGAACAAAAGGCAATAATATACTGAAAACAACTCCCTCATTCTCTTTATTGTACGCATATATTTTCCCATGATGGAGTTCTACAAACTTGCCTGCGATTGCTAATCCGATCCCTGTACCCGCATCCCGAGTATTTACTTTATAAAAACGATTGAAGATATTATTAATATGTTCTTCCGGTATAAGACTCCCGTTATTGAAAATATCGATATGTGCATACTCTTGTCCTTCCTTGATTTCTTTCCTTAACGAAATCTTTATAATACCGCATTCAGGAACAAACCGGAACCCGTTGGATAAGATATTTAAATAAACACGTTCCATTTTTTCTTTATCAAATCTAACCCAAAAAGACTCATCATCGGTTTGGAAATCCAGCCGGATCTGCTTTTGGCGTGCAAAATCAAGAAAAAGTTCATTCAAGCCGGATAAAAAGGATTTCAGATCATGGAGGGCAAAATTCATCGTTGTCTTCTCATTCTCATATTTATTAAAATCTATAATTTGAGATATAAGTTTCAACAGTATTTCACTGTTTCGCAACGACAGTTCGACTAAATACTTATTTTTCGAGGACAGTTCACCGGAATCCAATAAAGATTTTAATGGTCCCAAAATCAAGCTTAACGGAGTTTTGAATTCGTGTGATATATTCGTAAAAAAGGCAAGCTTGGCATTGGTAGCCTCTTTCAATTTTTCGGACAGTTCTTCCAACTTTTCTTTCTGATGCAACAGTATATCGGATTGTCTTCGTATTTCCTCGTTTTGGAGACGTATTTCGGAATTTTGCTGTTTTATTTTTTCATATTGCTTTGCCAATCTTGCTCGTGATTTGCTTTTAGATCGATATGCCCGTATAGAAATTATAAGCAATACACCAACCAGCATGGCAATAAGTATGCTTATATAAAAGAAAATACGTTGAATCGAATACTCTTCCAAAGTTTGATTCAATGTTGTATTTACCTTATCGGTTTTCTGTCTTTCCGTAAAATAATGTTCTCTTTGCTTTTGAATAAGATGAGCATTTGATCGATCGACAATACCCGTATAAAGAATATTATTTCGTTCATAAGGCTTTCCGGTAAGGATATTATGGGCCACCTCCAATAACTTATCTCCCCCGGTAGGATAAATAAAGGAAATATCTTGATAACCTTTCAGTATATTGTCAATCCCGCCCCCTACCCCGGCCAGTGCATCCACTCCTATTATAAACGGTTGTTTTATGCCGGCTTTATTATATGCATTATGAACTCCTCGTGCCGTAAGATCGTCCATAGCAAAAACAACGTCAACGGATTTGTTTTCTTTTATCACTTTGGTCATTACCGAATCAGCAATCCGGGTATTAAAATCGGCTCTTTCTTGTGCCACAAGGTTTATTTCGGGATAGGCTGATATTACTTCCGTGAAGCCGCTGTGTCTTTCTATATCCGTTGCAGATTCAACCCTTCCCCTGATTTCAACCACATTGCCTCGTCCCTGCAACAGGTTTACGATAAATAAACCGGCATCCTTCCCTATCCTGTAATTATCTCCCCCCACATAGGACGAATAACTGTCCGATTCTATCTTCTGATCAAATATGATTACCGGAATATTCTCTTCATAGGCTTTTTCTACAAAAGGGGTGATCAAAGCAGCATTACCGGCGGAAACCACCATTAAATCCATTTTATTATCGATAAAATAACTTATATTATCGATTTGTTCTTCATCATCCGTATTTCGATGATACCTTATATCCACTTCCATATCGGGATACAAAGAAGCTTCATGCCGGAGTTCTTCTACCACGGCCTGATGCCATAAATCATTATTTGGCAAAGATATACCTATCTTAAAATGGTTTTGCTTTTTTTGTTGGCAGGATATAACCCCGAGGACAATGACAATGCACAGGAGATAGAATATCTTTTTCATTTCATAAAATCAAAATTGAAATCTAATATAATAAGTTTTATTTATACAAACAGATCACCGAATGAAAATACCTCCGGTCAATAATACCGGATCTGTCTTACAATTATTTTATGAGTTATTTTATCTTTGTTTTCATCATATTCCATTTCTTTCATTTTCACTATTTTCTTACGCCAGTTGCCGGATTTATCAAAATCTTCATACTCATAGAAAAAACTATATTTATCGATACTAAATCCGCCAATTTGAGTGCCGTTTTCATTTACAAGCAAATCGTCTTCATTGTAAATCCAATCACATTCAAACACACGCCTGCCTCTCAATGAACGTGTTTCTCTTATCAGATTTCCTCGCCTGTCATGTATCTCTGTTATCTCCAATTTCCGAAAATCAGACAAAGGGGTT
>DAIQOU010000632.1:0-2823 GCA_036787725.1 Bacteroidales bacterium | reverse complement strand
TGGAAAGAAAGCCAAATGTAAACATAAGAATTATAAGTACTCATTCTTATATTTTTTACAAATTCAGCGTTATTTAGTCGATGTAATTCGGTTAAGGAAGAGATGCTTCTCTACAAAAGATGATTGGTTTATTATTATGTGAAGTTGCAAATCTGAGTATCCGTATGCGATTGGTGGTTATCAATCGCATACGGATCAATGCTTTAATGAATTTTACTTGTTGGCACGAAGCATTTCCCGTTTTCCGGGAGGGCCGGGTATTCGCTCCGGCTTAAAACCTGCATTTTGCATCATTCTTCTCACACTGCCTTTCGCACAATAAGTGGTGAGGATTCCGCCCGGATTCATGCTTGCATATATCTTGCGGAAAAGTTCGGGAGTCCATACTTCCGATTGTTTGTCGGGTGCAAAGGCATCGTAATAAACAACATCGAATGGTCCGGTATATTCGTAATCAGCAAAGTCGATGTTGATCTTCGTTAGAGAAAAATGAGGGGTAATCTTTTCCGGATTTCCCCAAGGGCAGGTATGTAATGTTGGGTAAATGGAAGAGGCTTTTATATGAATGGCTCCGTAATTAAGATATTGAATCGTTTCGTCGTCTAAAGGGAATTTTTCAAGGGCGGTGTAATGAACCATACAGCCTTTTTGTTCTGCTTCCAGACAAGTCAGTAAAGCATTCAGGCCGGTTCCGAAACCCAGTTCCAATACTCGAACCTCTTTTTTAGTACATTGATTGAATCCTGCTTGAATATAGACGTGTATCGATTCGGTAACGGCTCCGTTAACGGAATGATAATGTTCGTTCATTTCGGGAATAAAGAGCGTATGCGATCCGTCCTCCGTCAATTGAATTTCCATAACTATACAGTTTCCGTATCGAAAGGTAAACGAATGTCTTTACGGTAGGCCGTTGCAGTAAATAATGCGATAAGTTCTTCTTTGCGATTGGTGATTTTTACTTCAAACGTAGCCAGCTTTTTGTGTAGGTGTACCGGTTCTGCAACTGCAAATAAAGTTCCTTCCGATACTCCTTTGAAGTAGCGGATACTTGATTCGACCGATACTGCTAAATTACCATAGGCATTGACCGCAGCCGCAAAGGTTAAATCCGCCAGCGTAAATAAAGCTCCCCCTTGAATTACGTTTCCTGCATTCAAATGCGATTCATTAATTTCCAACTTGGCCATGGCCCAACCGGGACTTACTTCCAATAATTCTATTCCGGCATGAACGGCAAATCGGTCGTTTAAGAAAAAGGCTTTTATATTTTCCATTATTTATTTAATTTCCATTCGAAACCGTCTTTTGTATCTTTAATTTCAAATCCTAAGGCGGTTAAATCATTTCGTATTTTATCCGAAAGGGCCCAATCTTTATTTGCTTTGGCCTGCAATCTCATTTCCAATAAAAGATCCACTGCTTTTTCAAAGGGTTGCAAGGAAGTATTTCCTTTTTCTGCTTCCTTTTTGATTCCGAGCAGATCGAACAAGAAAAGATCAAATAAAGATCGCAAATTGGAGATGTCTTCCGAACGGAGTGAAATGCGTTGGTCCAGTCCTGAATTAATGATCCGTACCGCTTCAAACAAATAAGAGATAACCACCGGGGTATTCAGGTCGTCATTCATGGCTTCGCGGCATTTTTCGAACAAGTCACGGATATTTTCATCCGAAGTGCCGGAAGGTTGTAATTTGCCAAGATTATTATATGCTTCCAATAACCGACTTAATCCTTTTTCCGATGCTTGTAAAGCTTCATTACCGAAATCCAATGTGCTTCTGTAATGTGCTTGCAAAATGAAAAAACGGATGGTCATGGGTGAGTAAGCTTTGTCCAATAACGGATGATCTCCGGAGAAAAATTGTTCCAAATTAATGAAATTACCCAATGATTTTCCCATCTTTTGTCCGTTAATGGTAATCATATTATTATGCATCCAGTAGCGCACACCGTCTTCACCGCTTGCTGCAACGGATTGAGCAATTTCGCATTCGTGGTGAGGGAAAATCAGGTCCATTCCTCCTCCGTGGATGTCAAATATATCTCCCAGGTATTTTTTGCTCATGGCACTGCATTCCAGGTGCCAACCCGGAAATCCTTCGCTCCAAGGAGAAGGCCAATGCATAATGTGTTCCGGAGAAGCCTTTTTCCATAGCGCAAAATCTACCGGATTGTGTTTTTCATGCTGCCCGTCCAGTTGGCGGGTGGTGTTTAACATGTCTTCAATATTTCTGCCGGAAAGTTTACCGTAACGATATTTTTCATTGTATTTTACTACATCAAAATAAACGGACCCTTCGCTTTCATAGGCAAATCCGTTATTCAATATATCTTGGATCATCTTGATTTGTTCGATGATGTGCCCGCTGGCATGCGGTTCGATGGAGGGAGGGAGCACATTAAGTTCACTCATAGCTTCATGATAACGGTTGAGGTAGCATTGAACCACCTCCATGGGTTCCAGCATTTCTAACCGGGCTTTTTTGGATACCTTATCTTCTCCTTCATCTTCGTCATTTTCCAAGTGTCCGACATCGGTTATATTACGGACATAGCGAACTTTATATCCCAAATGATTAAGATAGCGAAACAAAATGTCAAATGTAATTGCCGGACGTGCATGTCCCAGATGAGCATCTCCGTAGACGGTTGGACCGCAAACGTATAAGCCGGCAAAAGGCGGCAGTGCCGGAACAAATTGTTCTTTTTTTCTGCTGAGCGTATTGTAAATAAATAATTGATTTTCCATAAATATAGAATGACCTTACTTATAAAATCGAGTTGATTTTTCTGCTTTTTTAGGAGGGCAAAGTTATGTTT
>DAIQOU010000631.1:0-2825 GCA_036787725.1 Bacteroidales bacterium | reverse complement strand
TTCTCGGCAGCCGTAGGCTGCCGAGAACGGTCCATTTTAACCGGGTGATCCGAGGTTATACACACGTTACCCCTGTCGGGCAATGAATTACAATTCGTAACTCCGGCAGGAAATATCCGTATTTTCAACATATCCTCATAATGAGAATAATTAAAAAAGAATAAACACATGAAAAACACCATTCTGTTATTAACGCTGCTCCTATCGGTTTTCGGAAGCAATGCCCAACATATTCACTCCAAAGCTCGATGGATAACGGTCTCTCAACCGGACAGCATAATCAATAAACCCAACCGATGGATCGCTTTCAGAAAAGACTTTCAGCTTAAGGAAGTACCCGGTGAAGCTATCGCTCAAATTGCTGTCGACAGCAAATATTGGCTGTGGATCAACGGAAAACAAGTCATATTTGAAGGAGGACTTAAAAGAGGTCCCAATCCTTCGGATACTTATTTTGATGAAGTAGATTTGTCTCCATTTCTTCAACAAGGAAAAAACCAAATCGCCATTCTTCTTTGGTATTTCGGCAAGGAAGGCTTTTCCCATAAAGACAGCGGAAAAGCCGGATTGATATTCAATCTCTCCGGAAAAAAGCTTCAATTACACAGCGACAAAACATGGTTGGCCGGGATTCATCCGGCTTACCAAAATACGGAAGCACCTTATCCCAATTACCGGTTACCGGAATCCAATATACGATTTGACGCCCGTTTGGAACCGGTAAATTGGCAAACGGAAGATTGCCAATCGTCCTACGGTTTTACTCCGGCCAAAGAAATCGGGAACCGCGGAGAGTCTCCTTGGAATAAACTTGTAAAAAGACCCATTCCCATGTGGAAAGATTTCGGAATAAAACCGGCAATCGATATTCAACGAAAAAGAGGGCCGGAAAGCGATACGATAATGGCAACACTTCCTTATAATATGCAGATGACCCCTGTAATAGATGTAACAGACCCTAAAGGAGGAAATCTTATTTCCATTATAACAGATCACTTGACGGGAGGAAGCGATATGAACCTGAGGGCGGAATACATCACCAAAAAAGGCAGGCAAGTATATGAATCTTTCGGTTGGCTAAACGGACAACAACTAATTTTAACAATACCCTCCGACATAACAATCAATGAAATCAGCTACAGGGAGACCGGATATGCCACGGAACCGAGTCGTTTCTTTTGCGATAACGAATTTTACATGCGTTTTTGGAAGAAAGCATTACGCACTTTATACGTAAACACCCGGGATACTTACTTCGATTGTCCCGACAGAGAACGTGCACAATGGTGGGGAGACGTCGTGGTGTTAATGTCGCAAAGCTTTTATTCTTATTCTACCGAAATTCATGCACTCAGTAAAAAAGCGATGTATGAACTGATCGGATGGCAAAAAGAAGACGGGTCCCTATTCTCTCCCGTCCCTGCCGGCAACTATAACAGCGAACTTCCGGGGCAAATGCTTGCAAGTATCGGATATTACGGTTTTTGGAACTATTACATGAATACGGGAGATAAAAAAACCATCCAAGATCTTTATCCGGGCGTAAAAAAATATTTGTTTCTTTGGCAATCGGACGAAACGGGTCTTACCGCTTTTCGCCAAGGAGGGTGGACTTGGGGAGATTGGGGAGACAATCGGGATATGCGCCTCATCTTTGCCGGCTGGCATTACCTCGCCTTGAAAGGAGCTTCTGAAATGGCAACCCTGCTGGGTTACACAAACGATGCTCAAGCATATGGGGCAATGATGGAAAAGGTGAAAGACGGATACAACCGATGCTGGAACGGATTTGCTTACCGCCACCCTCAATATCACGGAGAAACCGACGACAGGGTACAAGCATTGGCCGTTATTTCCGGCATTGCCGATCCTTCAAAATACGAAAAGATAACGGATGTTTTCAAAACCCAATTCCATGCAAGTCCCTATATGGAAAAATATGTTATGGAAGCGCTCTTTATCATGGAACAAGGAGAATATGCTTTGCAAAGAACCGAAAAAAGATTTTCTAAAATGGTAAATCACCCGAAGTACACCACTCTATTCGAAGGCTGGGATGTCGGCGGTTTCGGCGGAGGAACCGTAAACCATGCCTGGAGCGGCGGAGCGCTTACCGTAATCGGACAATACCTTTGCGGAATTTATCCGTTGGAAGCCGGTTACAGCACTTTTAAGATAGAACCGAACCCCGCCTCCTTCCAAACAGCACTTATAGAAGTCCCCTCCATTGCGGGGACCATCCAATCCGAATTTATCTCTACCGAAGAAGAATTTACCTTGAATGTTTTGGTTCCTTCGGGAACCCGGGCCGTTATATATCTTCCCAACCGAAAAAATAACACGATTTTAATCAATAACCTTCCGGTTCCGAAAGAACGATTTAATCCGGAAGAAAAATACCAACATCCGACCAAAGCAACGTTTCAATTGCCGGAAGGATCTTATACCATTGTTATGAAACAGAAACCGAAGTCAGAGAAACGGTAAGCTAAAAAAGCACATGATGACACACCCGTTGTATACCTGAATTGAACTTGCCGATCGGAAGGGGGAATCGAAACGACGCATAAGGAAAAGGTATTCTGTTATGCTTAACAGAAGAACTCTGTCATGCTTAACAGAAGAACTCTGTTATACTGAACAGAGGAGCACTGTCATACTGAACAGAAGAACACTGTCATACCGAACAGGGGAGTACTGTCATACCGAACAGAGAATCTCCCCTGCGGGCAACATTGTTTATCCCCTGCATAGGGTACAGATTTTAATGTACAAAAGGTTATCTTTCCATTCATTTGAATACGAAACGTATAAACAAACGGGAG
>DAIQOU010000129.1:4853-10347 GCA_036787725.1 Bacteroidales bacterium | reverse complement strand
TAAATGTCTTAATTACTTGAAAAGAGAACAAGTGAAACAAAATTATATTGAATCGGCCCAACTGGAAAACCGACTGCTGGGGTTGGATTATTATAACTCGGACGAAAAACTGATCATCGAACGGGAGAATATACAAGAAATCTATAATCAAATCGAAAAACTTCCCGAGAAGTGCCGCATCATCTTCAAAATGGCTTATTTCGAAGAAAAGAAAAGTGCAGAGATTGCAGAAATACTCCATTTGTCCATCCGAACCGTAGAACATCAGTTGTACTTAGGCTTAAAGACTTTACGGGATAAAATAACTCCAACAGGCAAAAAATCTTTCTTTTTCTTACTTTTCTTTTAAGTAAATATCCGAGGCATCTTGTCTTATTAAATATAATAACTCAAAAAGATGTCATTCATATCGGAAGAAATAATACTCAGGTCTTTTCAACATACCGCCACACCGGAGGAAACGGCTACGTTGAATAAATGGTTGAAAGAAGACAAAAAGAATGTCGAACACTATTTTCGCTTAGAGGAAATATGGAATTCCAATAAAAGATTGTCCGAACCGGCTATTTCCTCCGGGTGGAATAAACTGCTGACTGAAATAGAAAAGCGTCCGCAACCAAAACAAATTAATTTCACTTCCGGAAAACAAAAGATACCCCTTTGGATTCGCTACACGGCAGCCGTATTTATCGGAGCCGTAATCGCTTCTGCTATTTTCAGGCAAAACCAAAAAGCTGCGGATACAATGGAAATACCGGTACGGAATATCGTTTGTAACCGTACGGGCGTACAACCTGTATTGTTTCCGGACAGTTCGCAAGCATGGCTCAACGGTCCTTCCCGAATTTCCTATCCGGACCGGTTTGATCCCCGGGAACGTATTGTACTGCTGGAAGGAAAAGCGTACTTCAATATCCAAAAAGAGAAGGGTAAATCCTTTATTATCCGTTCCGAAAATATTGATATCGAAGTAACCGGAACAGAACTCTTTGTAGATTTTTCTTTCGAAAAACGATCCACAGTGACTCTTATTTCGGGAAAAGTGAACGTACATGCCCGCAATAATGAAGGAAACCGAATAACCTCCCGGCTCGTGCCCGGACAACAAGCCGAGATAAATCAAATCACCGGAGAAATAGCGGTTACAACAACAGAAACCGATTTTTATACGGCTTGGAAAGACGGAACTTATCGCTTTACAGATGTCCCGTTAGAAAAAATCGCCGATTTGGTGTCCCGTTATTATAATATAGAAATACAACTGGATCCAAGTCTGAAGAAGAAACGTTTCACAGGACGTATCACACCCGATAACGATATGGTCGATATAATGAATATTATCAGTAAAAGCTTACCGATCCGATATAAGATTACAGACGAAAAAGTAATCGTGAGTCCGTGGTAAAATCAAATAAGTTGTCTAATTCAAAATAAAATGCCTATGAGAAACACCTGAGTTAACTTCAAAAAAGAATCGGATGATACGCCTAATACCATCCGACTCCGAGAGTTTTATTTTATTTATCCCGCCATAAATCGCCAATTTTTGCAGAATGAACCGACTTATGGCAAACAAACAAAAAACAAACAAATGTATGAAAAATTACAGACAAGGGAATGTTATACCCCCATTTTTACTATTTATTATGAGAATCACCTTCCTTTTATTTACAGTCGGACTCATGCAACTGCATGCAACGGCCCAAGTTAAAAACAATCAGCTCACCATTCGGAAAAGCAATATTGAATTGGAGACTCTTTTCAAAATAATAGAAGCAGAAACCGATTTCTATTTTTTCTATAACAATGATCAGATAAATAAGAACGAAAAAATCGATGTAAATATCCGAAATAAAAAGATTGATGAAGCATTGGATGAAATACTGGAAAACACCAATATATCTTATCAAATTAATAATAACACCATCATTTTAAATATAAAGTCAACATCGCCCGACCGGCAAAAAAAGAAGAAAGTAACGGGTAAGATTACGGATGAGCAAGGAGAAGCGATCATAGGCGCCACCATTATCGAGAAAGGAACCAAAAACGGGGTTATTACGGACATAAACGGCGTATTCTCCATTGAACTCCCCGAAACGAATACGAATCTGCAAATATCTTATATAGGATATATTCCGCAAGAGATTCCCGTCAAGAACCAAACAGAGTTGAAAATCACCTTGGTGGAAGATTTGAAAGTACTGGATGAAGTGGTAATCATCGGATACGGAACAACTACCCGAAAAGAATTTACCGGTTCGGTTTCTTCTTTGAAACTGGAAAATTCACCTCTTGCCTTGGCAGCCAATACCAATGCCTTGGAATCCCTGAAAGGAAATATCTCCGGATTGGATATTGGCGCTACCAACAGCGCGGGAGGAGAGCCTTCGATGTTGATCCGCGGTCAGCATTCCATTTCGGGAGAAACTAAACCGCTGGTGGTGGTAGACGGGGTGATTTATATGGGAAGCATCAATGATATCAATCCGAATGACATTGCCTCTATCGATGTATTGAAAGACGCCACCTCGGCAGCCGCCTACGGATCTCGTTCGGCCAATGGAGTAATCTTTATTACCACCAAACTCGGAAAACAAGGAAAACCCATAATTAACCTGAATATTACCGGGAGCACACAAAACTGGCATCGGCAACCGGAACTGATGAAGGGAAAAGATTATTTACAGATGATTTGCGATAAATCGGGATTTAAAGATTACAGTTTTCTGACTCCGCAGGAAAGAATAAATTATGAAGCCGGGCACGAAACCAACTGGTTAGACGAAGCTACCCGAACCGGTAATATGCAGGATTATCAGGTAGCCGTTTCCGGTGCAGGTGAAAAGATGAATTACTATTTATCTACCTCCTATACCGATAATAAAGGGATTGTTATCGGCGACGAGTTTTCACGGGTAACCTTGTTGGGGAAAATAAAAACAGACATTACCAATTGGCTCGAAATCGGAGTAAATGCTTCTTATGCCTATTCCGACTATTCCGGAGTCGGAGCCGACATAAATAAAGCAATCTTGTTGGCGCCTTACGACATGATGTACCGGGATGCCGGACGGAAACTGCTCGAAAAATATCCGACCGGACACAATGAATTTGAAAATCCACTGTGGGGAATCGATTCCGACAACTTAGATGACAAAGACGTAAGAAGAAATTTCCGAGTCAATACGCATGCAGTGGTGAAATTACCTTGGATTAAAGGACTGAGCTACCGCTTTAATTATTCCGGAAGCTTGGACAAAAACGAAGAGGGAAAGTTTTACCATGAATCGTATTATGTTCCGCAAGGACCGTACGATGATGAATCCCGTTATTCCGAAGCTACCCAAAAGACGTACCTGGGAACTGCCAACGGATATCTGGTGAATAAATCCACAGAAAGATGGGTGATCGATAACATCCTGAATTATAAAAATGTAATAGGAAAACATTCGATCGATCTGACGGCTGTAGCTACTCGCGACAGTGAGAAACGGAAAGATGACCGGATGGAAGGACGAGATTTTCTTTCCAATGGGAATACATTGCTTGGAATGAACGGATTGCATTATGCAACTATCTCGAAAAACAAAATAGATATTGTCAAACATAGAAATGCAGGCTATCTGGGCCGTATTTCTTATTCATTTGATGATGCTTATTACCTGACTGCTTCTTACCGCCGGGACGGTTCTTCTGTATTTGGGGCAGATAATAAATGGGGAAATTTCTTTGCTGTCGGAGGAGCTTGGCGCATTACGCATGAGAAATTCATGGAAAAGGTAAGCTTTCTGAACGATATGAAATTAAAGCTTTCCTGGGGCAGAAACGGAAATCAGGGACTCACCCCCTACAGCACCTTATCGAAAGTATTGGTAGGATCGACCGGCAATATTGTATATCCGTTCGGCAATACCGGGTTGCCCTCCTTTGGTATCAGACAAGAAACATTGGGTAACAGCAAGTTGGGTTGGGAGACAACGGATTCCTGGAACACCGGATTTGAATCCATCTGGTGGAACGAACGTCTGTTTGTCAATTTAGATGTATATTTCAGCCGCACTACAGACCAAATATTTGTTCGTACCATTCCCGCCATGTCCGGTTTTAACACCATGTATTCCTCTATGGGAGAAGTTTCCAACAAAGGAGTGGAACTGAATATCCGCACAGTGAATTTACGGAATAAAGATTGGAACTGGAGCAGTAATGTCATATTCTGGTTAAATCGCAACAAACTGGTTCATTTGTATGGGGAAGATATGAATGGCGACGGAAAAGAAGATGACGATCTTGGAAATAAGTTGTTCATCGGACATTCGATCAACTCTATCTACGGCTACAAACAAATCGGTATTGTTCAGAAAGAAGATGTCGAATATATGAAGGCAAACGGTGCTCAACCCGGAACTCCGAAATATGCGGATACAGATGGTGATGGAGTTATTACAGTAGACGATCGAACTATAATCGGCAATAAGGATCCTCGCTTCAAACTGAACTTTAGCAATACTGCATCTTGGAAAAATCTGGAACTGTATGTCATGCTGACCGGTACTTTCGGTGGAAGCAATTACTTCCAAGGAATAAACAACCCTGCATTTTTAGCCGGTGGCGGTGGCGGAGGTCAATATTCCAATAATATGTATATACCCTATTGGACAGAAGATCGACCAAGCAACAAATATCCGGCAGCAACATTTCAGGGAGATGATCGTTTCCAAGGTTTGCAAAGCCGTGCATTTGTACGCCTGCAAGACATTACGTTGTCTTATACCTTCAATATGCCTGCCATAAAAAATATAGGGATCAATACCCTGCGGGTTTTCTTCACGGGTAAGAACCTGGCTACCATTACCGGTTGGAAAGGCGGCGATCCCGAGCTGGGGAATGTCCTCCTATCCGGCACCTATCCCATCGCAACTACCTTATCCTTGGGAGCCAATATCAGTTTCTAATTCAACCATCTCTAATATATAAATAAAATGAAAACTATAAAATATAAAATCAATATCGGATTGCTTGTTTTATTTTTCGTATTGTTCGGCTGTGACGACAGTCAATTTCTACGAGAAAAACCGGACTCTTTCTATACGATAGAAAATGTATTTAAGACCTCGGATCAGGTACAACAGGTAGTAACAGCTTGCTATGAACATGTGCGCGGAATTTACTGCACCTCCGCTCCTATCTTTTTCTCTCCGATGCATTATTATCAAGCCGGAAACGGAACGGATATGTTTGATGTCCCTAACGGTCGGGACGGATCGAGCTTAAATGACTACAGTATCCTAAGCCCTCAAAAAGACGTTTATTACAATGTATTTTCTTCTTTTTACGAGCTGATTAACAAAGCCAATACCGCTCTGGCAGCAGCCGAGATGAGCCATATTGTCTGGGAATCGGAAGACAGTAAACAACAAACCATTATCGAAGCCCGTTTCTTCCGCGCTTTTGCTTACCGGAATCTGGGCGAACTGTACGGAGGGGTTCC
>DAIQOU010000129.1:0-4753 GCA_036787725.1 Bacteroidales bacterium | reverse complement strand
GTTTCTTCCGCGCTTTTGCTTACCGGAATCTGGGCGAACTGTACGGAGGGGTTCCGCTTGTTACCGAACTTTCGACCGAACCCCGCTATGATTATCAACGAACAACTCGCTTGGAAACTTATCAATTTGCCATTGATGAAATGGAAGCCTGCTTAAGTCTCCCGGAAACTGCCCCGCAAGCGGGCCGATTGGTGAAAGCTGCCGTGCAACATAACTTATGTCAACTTTACATCGACAAAGGCGTTGCAATGGAGATGGAAGGCAAAAGCGCCAATGAAGCGTATACCAAAGCACTGGAATATGCCAACGCTGTCATTGAAGGGGGCAGATATCAATTGATGACCAATCGGTTCGGAAGCCGTAAAAATGAAAATCCGGTTTATTATTATGCAACCACCACAGACGACCAAACTCCGGAACACTCTTATCAATCGGCGGGAGTTCATATGGAGGGTAACGTTTTTTGGGATCTTTTTCAAGAAGGAAATCAGGATTATCAAGACGGCAACACAGAAGCCATTTGGGTGGCTCAAATAGACTTAGCCGTGTACAAACAAGGATATGGCAACAATTGTATGTTGCATTCTTGCAATTACAGTCCTGTGGCCCGTGATGTACAAGGAGAACTGATGGGTAACTTGGAAGATGTGGGAGGTAACGGCGTGACTGCCGTAATGCCTACATTCTATACCCGAGACATTATTTACGAAGGAAAATGGGCAAACGATATGCGTAATTCGGAAGCAGTATTCAGAAGGCAGTTTGTCGGTAACCAAAAGGATAAGGAGTATTATGGAAAAATAGTGCCTTGGAGCGTTTTATACAAAGAAGATGCATCAGGGAAAAAAGATCACCAGGCCGGTACTTATTTATTCCCTATTTCCTGTAAAATTGCAACCGACAAATATACGGGACTGGAAACAGGCGATGATCGTTCTCGCCTTTTCAGGGATGATTATTTAATCCGACTATCCGAAACGATTCTGTTGCGCGCCGAAATTAAATGGCGTACGGGAGATAATAACGGTGCGGCCAATGACATCAATATGCTTAGAGAAAGAGCACAATGCAATTACAAAGCAACACCGGCCGATATTAATTTGGATTTGATATTGGATGAACGCGCACGAGAGTTGGTGTATGAAGAGCGCCGTTGGAATACATTGCTTCGTATGGGAGGAACGGTAGCGGTTGACCGTATTAAAAAATATGCCTATTGGGATAAAGCACGTACCTCGCTAGCCAACAAAACATTTAATTTGTGGCCGATACCTCAAAGCGTTATAGACACAAACAAAGATATTAAATTGGAACAAAATCCGGGATGGTAATTTTACCGGCAGCCGTTGGTTGCCTCAAAAACTATCTGAATATAGACAGAGTTACAAGATGATCGAGATGGACAGGATTTATTATTAAGTTATGCGATGTAGGGGGATAGTCATAAGTTCAAGTGTTCTTTAATTGGGTATAAATAAATCCTGTCCATCCTGTAATCCTGTCTATCCTATTTCCATCAACTAATTATAATTTTCTAAATACAGACAATGAAAAAGACTATTCTTTTTATAATAGGCTGTTGTGTAAAGATAAATATCTTAACGGCTGCCGTTACTTTTTCCGATTTGCGGTGTGAGAATCTTACCGAACCGATTGCCATTGACAACACGGTTCCGCATTTCAGTTGGAAAATACAAGCCGATTATCCGCTTCGGCAACAATATTATGAAATTCAAGTAGCATCCGACAGTTTGCAATTAATAAAAAACAAAGCCGATTTGTGGAATTCGGCCCAAATCCGATCTTCTTCTTCAGTAATGATACCTTATAAAGGAAAAGAATTAACATCCCGGATGTTATGTTATTGGCGGGTTCGGATTGGGGATGAAAAAGGAAATGTATCGGCTTGGAGCCCGGTACAACGATTCGGAATCGGTGTTTTACAAAATGATCTTCGCGGAGACTACATCGGACTTTCCGAAGGATCCGGAGAAGTTCGGGCCCCTTTATTGAGAAAAGACTTTCAAGTGAAGGAACGGGAAATTACTTTCCTGCATGTCAATTCACCGGGTTATCATGAAATATATATTAACGGAAAGAAAGTGGGGAATCAAGTATTGGCGCCTGCCGTATCCCAATTGAATAAACGTTCGCTGATCGTTACGTATGATGTAACTTCCTATTTACAGAAAGGGAAAAACGAGTTGGTTATATGGCTCGGTCAAGGATGGTATAAAGAAACCACTTTCGGGACGGATTACCCCGGTCCGTTAGTCAAGGCCGAAATGAACGCATTACATCGCGGAGAATGGAAACCGGTACTGGCTACGGACCCCACATGGAAGGGACGGGAAAGCGGTTATTCGGATACCGGAACTTGGCAAGCATTGCGGTTTGGAGGAGAAAGAATCGACCGGCGAATACTTCCCGACAATCTGACTCCGAACGAACTGAATAAGGTAAAATGGTTTCCCGTAACGGTTATTCCCGTAGGAGATCATAAAGTCTCTCCGCAAATGTGTGAACCGAATACCATCCAAGAAATAGTGACACCTCAACACATTGAAACACGTGCCGACGGTTCTCGGATCATTGACATGGGAAAGGTCTTGACAGGATGGTTTGAACTGCAAATTCCCTGCCTGACAGCCGGGCATGAAATCAAAGTAACCTATACGGATGATTTAATGAAAGATCCTCATTTTAAAGAGCAGGGAGAAAGCGATATTTATATTGCATCCGGTAAACCCGGGGACGTATTCTGCAACAAATTCAATCATCATGCTTTCCGGTATATTAAGATCGAGAATCTGCCGGAAGAGCCCGCAAAAGAACAAATCCGAGCCTATCTTATTCATGGAGATTATAAAGCGGCTGCCTCCTTTGAATGTTCGGATCCGGAATTGAACGCCATCCATGATATGGTGAAATATACGTTGAGTTGCTTGACATTCAGCGGTTATATGGTAGACTGTCCTCATTTGGAACGGGCCGGCTACGGAGGAGACGGTAATTCTTCCACTCAATCATTACAAACCATGTATGATGTATCTCCCACTTTCCTGAATTGGTTACAAACTTGGAAAGATGTAATGCGTGAAGGAGGAAGTCTTCCTCACGTGGCCCCCAATCCGGGAGCGGGCGGCGGCGGTCCCTACTGGTGCGGTTTTATTGTATTGGCTCCTTGGCGGACTTATGTGAATTATAATGATCCCCGACTGCTCGAACGGTATTACGATGCCATGAAAGAATGGTTGACTTATGTTGACAAATATACCGTAGACGGACTGCTGAAACGCTGGCCGGATACTCCGTATCGGGATTGGTACTTGGGAGATTGGCTTGCTCCCGACGGTGTCGATTCAGGCTCCCAATCGTCTGTCGACTTGGTGAATAATTGCTTTATAAGCGAATGTTTGGACGTATTGCAAAAAATAGCCCGATTTCTCGGGAAACCGGAAGAAGCACAACGATTTTCCGAACGGAAAACCCGACTGATCCGCTTAATCCATCAAACTTTTTATAACCCGGAAGAATCCATTTATGCTACCGGTTCACAATTAGATATGTCTTATCCCATGCTGACCGGGATAGTGCCGGATTCGCTCTATGACAAGGTGAAAGAACAAATGATCGCCCGAACAGCCAATCAATATAAAGGTCATATCGGCGTAGGACTGGTCGGGGTACCGATTCTTACCGAATGGGCCATTCAAAATAAAGAAGCTGATTTTATGTATTCCTTGTTGAAAAAACAGGATTACCCCGGCTACCTGCATATGATAAACAACGGGGCTACCACTACTTGGGAATATTGGAACGGAGAACGCAGCCGGGTGCACAATTGTTACAATGGCATCGGAAGTTGGTTTTATCAAGCGGTAGGAGGCATTCGACCGGACGAAGATCATCCGGGTTACCAACATATATATGTAGATCCGCAAATCCCCCAAGGAGTAACTTGGGCAAAAACGACCAAAGAATCGCCTTACGGAACCATTCTTGTCCGGTGGGAATTAAAAGGCAACCGCCAAATAATGCACGTTTCAGTACCCATAGGTACCCGGGCAAGTGTTGTCATCCCTCCAAAATCCATTCACGCTACACTGAACCGACAGGAAGTAAAAATCGATTCACCTTGCTTGTCTTTAGATAGCGGGAATTATGATATGGAATTCACACTCACCGATCAATAAAATCCGGCACTCTCATTTCATTAAAAATAATAACATTCTACTATGATTAGTACAAAAAAACAGATTATCGGACTTCTCCTGTTAATCACAAGTTATAATATACATTCGCAACCGATTCCTCCTTTTACCAAAGGAGATCGCATTGTTTTCGTCGGAAACAGCATCACCTGCGGCGGACATTATCATTCCTATATCTGGCTGTATTATATGACCCGTTTCCCGGACCAACGCATCGATGTTTTTAATGAAGGAATAGGAGGAGATGTTGCTAAAATGATGTACCTTCGCATGGATAAAGTTTTTGAGCACAAACCTACAGTTGTAACGCTCTCCTTCGGAATGAATGATACAGGATACCTGGATTACTCCGATCCGGCCAATACCTCCGCCGGTCGTAAGAATGTGGAAACGGCATGTCATGACTATCTGCCCATAGAAACGCTGTATAAACAATATCCGAATGTAAAAAAGATATTGGTAGGCAGTTCACCTTATGATGAAACTTCTCGGTTCAATAAGGTTCCCTTTCCCCGGAAAAATGAATTGATTGAGGAAAT
>DAIQOU010000630.1:0-2829 GCA_036787725.1 Bacteroidales bacterium | reverse complement strand
CTCCCCCGAACAGTAAATCCTTTTTTTCTATTTCAGGACTTTCACCAATTCCGGCATCATCGTCCAAATGGAATTTTCGGTTTGTGCGGTATATACATTCCCGTCCACTTCCGATTTCTCATCGGTTGCGATTCCTTTGGTAATGGCCGACTTAGCCAAGGGATGAACAGCAAGTCTTTTTCCATCGGCAATCCCCGCAGCCTCAAACATCATTCCGGCAGCGCAATGACCGATCAGCAGTTTCCCTTTCCCGGCAAAAGATCGGATTACGTCCATCATATCCCGGTTATACTGTTTGTCAATATTTTCCCGAAACACAGGAACCGCATCTCCGCAAGCAAAAACCAATGCATCAAACTCATCTTCCTTCCCTTTCAAATTGGCGATGACATCATCCGCCGTGATGGGTATTCCCGCATTTGTCATGATTTCCTTGGTATCTGCTACTGCAAATGTTTTGTAAGGAATACCATTCTCAAAAAATGTTTCCAGATACTGAAACAATCCGAATCCGTTTACCGGATTAACTGCCATTACGGCTACTTTCTTTGCCATATACAATAAAATTTAATGAAACAATGGTTACTTTAAGTATGTTTATTACTTTTGTGAAGCAAAGGTATGCATTCCCGGATTACCGAACAAGAACAAACAAAGGAATAAGCTACTAACAATAAGATCAGTAATATTGATTTACACCCGGATATGGAAAGAAAAAAAGAAGAAAAAAAGGTATCGATTGCAACTTGCCCGATTCGCAACATTCTCAATCGATTTGGTGACAAGTGGTCTATTTTAGTACTTGACATGCTTCATACCAACGGAACCATGCGTTTTCGGGACTTGGACCGTGAAATAGAAGACATATCTCAACGCATGCTTACCGTAACATTGCGTTCGCTCGAAGCAGACGGATTGATTCACCGTAAAACCTATCCGGAAGTGCCTCCACGTGTAGAATATTCTCTTTCCGACAGAGGAAACGGTCTCATGCCTCATATACAAAGCTTGGTTACCTGGTCTTTGGAAAACATGTCCGACATATTAAAAGAAAGAGAAAAAGCCGGTTAAAATTTCGGATTATAGCAACAACAGATTGAGATATAAACTTAATATCGGTGCGTACCGGTTTAATGTTTAAAACACTTCCATTTAATATCGGCAGCACAGCGATTTATAAATAGGGATACTTGCTACCGGAGCGGGAGGTGCTTCTTATTTAAGCGGTAAGAGGATGTGTCAAAAGATCAATTGTTTTTTCAATAAGTTACGGATGGTAAGTTTCTTCTCGGAGAAGGCACGAAGGGAAGAAAGGGGGAAAGCACGAAGGGAAAGAAGCCTGTTTCTTGCAGGTGCGGCAGTCTTAAACAAAGATATTTATTTTGGTAAATATGCCGAAACCGGCTTCATCTTTCTTTTCAATATAACCGAATATATGCCTATAATCAACACTTCATATAACAAGTCGGCTTCATCTTGCCTTTTAATATAACCCGGTGATTTTATTTTCCAATAATTACCATTCTGCTTCTCACCACCAAGAGTTCCGATCCGGAGGCTTTATTATTTCGATTACCCGTCCAATAAAAGGAGATAATAATGAATCGGAAAGAAAAAAACACCTTTATTCGTAACAAATATTCTGTATGGCAGTAACGAAGCCGTTTCCTCTCCTTTCTGCGGATTATGAAATGTTCCCTTTTTATCAAAAGCTAACATCCTGTTAATAACTTCTTAATAAAATCAAAAGGGTAAAAGTGGGGAGAAGTGGAGAATTTTGTACTTTTACGCTGTTAAAAAGTACGTAATCCATTTTTAATGAATAGATTTCTGGGAAATATAGACGCAAAAACAGATATGAAAGGACGGGTTTTTATACCTGCATCTTTTCGGAAAGTATTGATGTCTGCCGGAGAAACCCGACTCATTCTCAAGAAAGATATTTATCAGGAATGCTTGATTCTTTACCCGGAAAGTATTTGGAATGAAGAATTATCCAATTTACGTTCCCGATTGAATAAATGGGATCCGGAACAACAACAATTGTTCAGGCAATTTGTAATGGATGCGGAGTTGATCGAACCGGATGCGTCCGGGAGGATACTTATTCCGAAGCGTTATTTGCAATTGGCAGGCATCACTTCCGAAGTCCGTTTTTTAGGGATGGATTACACCATGGAAATATGGGCGCGGGAGAAATTGGAAAAACCGCTTTTAGACACGGATGCTTTTATAAAAGCAATGCAGAAACATTTGACAAATGAGTAATTATACCTATCATATTCCGGTTCTTTTAGAAGAAAGCGTGGACGGACTGAACATCCTTCCGGAGGGCACTTATGTAGATGTCACGTTCGGGGGAGGAGGACATTCGGAAAACATATTGAAGCACTTGGGAAAATCCGGTCGTTTGTACGGATTTGATCAGGATGAAGAGGCGGAAAGGAATATCATTCCGGACGAACGCTTCACTTTCGTCAGAAGCAATTTTCGTTATTTATCCAATTTTATGGATTGGCATAACGTAACAGAAATAGACGGATTATTGGCTGATCTGGGCGTTTCGTCTCATCATTTTGATGATGAATCAAGGGGATTTTCTTTTCGATTTGAAGGTCCGTTGGATATGCGTATGAATAAACGGGCCGAGAAAACAGCCGCAGACCTGTTGAATACTTATACGGAAGAAATGCTGTCGGATGTTTTCTTTTTATACGGAGAATTGAGAAATGCAAGAAAAATAGCCTCTACTGTGGTTGCAAGCAGAAAACAAGCGCCGTTTGTAACCGTAAATGACTTTTTGAATGCCGTGGAGCCTTTTTTCAATAA
>DAIQOU010000128.1:0-10370 GCA_036787725.1 Bacteroidales bacterium | reverse complement strand
AAATATTTAATCCTTTAACATATTGGAATAAAGGAGACAAAAATATATTGGTAAATTCCTTGAAGGTAGAAAAGGAAAAAATGTTAGAAACGGTTTGGAATAATACACTTACTTATTCGAAAACATTTGCCAATAATCATCAAATCAATGTGCTTTTGGGTACAGAGGCCTTGAATTACAAAAAAGAATACCTGATGGCTTCCAGAAGTAATTTTGCAGTAGAAGACCCCGACTACAGGTATCTGGATGCCGGAGAAACCGGCAAGGACAATTCGGAAAATGGCAATGAATATTCTTTGTTTTCAATATTTTCCAGAATTAACTATCAATATCAGGATAAATATTATCTGAGTGGTGTACTTCGTAGAGATGGTTCTTCCCGGTTCGGGAAAAATAATAAATATGGTTATTTCCCCGGAGTAAATGCTGCCTGGAGAATATCCGAAGAAGCTTTTATGTCCGGCCAAAATATCTTTAGCGATTTAAAGATCCGGGCAAGTTATGGCCTCACCGGGAATCAGGATATAGGTAATTATGCTTTTGCCTCAACTTATGGAACCAATATTAATCATAGCAGCTATCCTATAAATGGCGATGTAAACGGCGTAACTCAGGGTATTAGTAAAGAGACCATAGGAAACGCTGATATCAAGTGGGAAACAACAAAACAAGCCAACTTGGGTATGGATGCCTCTTTCTTCAATAATCAATTAACGGTAGCACTGGATTTATATCACAAATACACTTCAGATATCTTGCAACAGGTTGATTATCCATCAACCGGAGGAGTGGCAAAAGCTCCTTACGTAAACATTGGCGAAATGCAGAATAACGGGTTCGAATTCAATATAAACTACAGAAACTCACCATCCGGTAGTGATTTTTCGTATGATGTAGGTTTGATATTGTCGGCTTACCGGAATGAAGTTAAAAAACTGGCATCCAATCAGTTCATTTCAGAAACTTATAGCAGAACAGAAGTAGGACGTCCCATATCTTCTTTCTATGGTTATATAATTGATGGCATTTTTCAGACTCAGGATGAAGTTGACAAACATGCAAAACAAAACGATAAAGCTATCGGAAGATGGATTTACAGGGATGTTAATAAGGATGGAGAAATTAATGATAAAGACAGAACCTATATAGGTAATCCGCATCCGAAGTTTGAGTATTCCTTAAACAGCCGGTTGTATTATAAGAATTTCGATTTGAATATATATATTCAAGGTACTTATGGTAATGACATTTGCTTTGCATCAAAAGGGGGTAAAATGGGTACCGACTTCTGGAGTGACTATTTCAATAAAAGTACAAGAATCTTGGATACATGGAGTGAAAATAACAGAAATGCAAAATTGCCGGAAATAAATATCCTAAATCCAAATGATGAGGCGAATAAGGTTTCTACTTATCTTATCGAAAATGGTTCATACCTAAGAATCAAATTACTGGAAGTAGGATACACTCTGCCGACTTCGTTAACTTCTAAAATAGGATTGAGACATTGCAGGGCATTTGTAAGTGCTGAAAATCTATTAACTATAACCAATTACAGTAATATGGACCCGGAAGTTAAAAATGGGAATGATAAGTTGATGGGAGTTGATTATATTAACAATATGCCTTTGGCCAGAGTATTGTCTGTGGGATGCAGTCTGTCGTTTTAATTAAAAAATTATATGTTATGATTACTATATTAAGAAAAATAAAGAAGAATGTGCAATTGATTATGGTAGGTATTTTTGCACTCTCCCTTTTCAGCGATTGCTCGGATATGCTGGATAAAAATCCGTTAGGAAAATTAAATGAATCCGTATTTACGACTAAAGATGCTATTGATAAGTTAGTTATTGCTTGCTATAGTCCGCTAAATGGATATATAAATGGAGTATGGGGAATCTCAAGCGGGCCGGATAATTGTTTTTTCGGAGATTTATGCTCAGGAAACATTCATAAAGGAAGCACTACAGGAGACTTGGGCGAACTTCTTCAAATGGAGCGGTATAACGCTACATCCGAAAACGCTCGTGTAAGAGATAAATGGATTCTTGTATATGGAGCTATTGAGCGGTGTAATGATGTATTACGAGTGCTGAATGAGAATCAAATAAGCGATTTGTCAGATACTGATAAAACATATATCATAGCAGAAGTCAGATTCTTAAGAGCTTATTACCATTTCGAGGCTAAGAAGATATGGAACATGGTTCCCTATATTGATGAAACAGTAACAGATCCGCAAAGAAGGGTTCCCAATGACAGGGATATATGGCCGGATATTGAAGCTGATTTTTCGTTTGCGGTTGATAAACTGCCGTCAGACCGGTCAGAACCGGGAAGACCTGCAAAAACTGCGGCACAGTCTTTCCTAGCCAAGGCCTATCTTTTCCAACAAAAATATAGTGAGGCAAAAACTCTATTGGATGCAGTGATTGCCGGCGGTAAATATCAATTATTGGATAATTATTATGATAATTTTAACCCTGCAATGAATAATAGCATAGAAGCTGTGTGGCAAAATCAAGTTGCAGTAAATGTAGCAGGAGCTACTTATAACCGTAGCCAACGTGGCGGAGATTTATCATTCCCCAATGCTCCCGACCAGCCTAACTTGAGTGGTGCCGGGTTTAATCAGCCTACATTCGATTTGGTAAATGCATATCAGACAGATGATAGCGGATTACCTATGATTGATTCTTATTATAATAAAGATTTTAAAAATGACATGGGTATTGAGTCGAATGAGCCGTATTCACCGGATGTAACGACTCCGGTCGATCCCCGTTTGGATTGGGTTGTAGGACGTAGAGGTATCCCTTATCATGACTGGGGAGCACACCCGGGCAAAAACTGGATTAGAGACCAGATAAGCGCAGGGCCTTATAATCAGAAAAAATACGTGATACTGAAAAGTCAATTGGATAAATACTCCTATGATAATACTGCGAAATTCAATGCCATGAATTTCAATATAATTCGATATGCCCAAGTGTTATTATGGGCTGCTGAATGCGAAATAGAAGTAGGCGATCCTGAGAAAGCGCGAACATATGTCAATATGATACGCGAAAGAGCACGAGATGGCTATTATGTACGATTGGGAGAAAATGCACCTTTTGGTGATGGTAATGCCGCGGCAAATTATAAGATCGATGGATATAAAGAATCCTGGGCAGGTAAAACCAAAGAATGGCTTCGCGAACGCGTAAGATTTGAACACCGGCTCGAGTTTGCCCTTGAAGGCCATTTCTTCTTCGACCTTGTTCGTTGGAATATCGCTGAAGATTATATCAATGCATATATCGCAAGAGAAAAGAAACATATCGGATACCTGGATGGAGTAGTATTTACTAAAAATTATCGCTACTTTGCCATACCTTTAATTGAGATTGATCGGAGCTATAAAGATGGTAAACCGACATTAACTCAAAATCCGGGATACTAACCAAATTGCCTAACCTTAGGTAAGTATGATATATTATGCAAGTAGGGCGCTTTAAGATATCATAACTATAAGGGTAAGGATTGTAGTCGATAAACATTATCCAAAGTCGTTCTGCAAAGCAGCTTTTGTAATTTGATAATTATCAGTATTACGAAGGGAACGACTTTGGATTTTTTAGCTGCTTGGTGTTGGAACGGATCGACAAACAAGACCGTTTCATTGTGAAGCGGGATACCGGAGGGATGCGGTTGATTTTTAATCGGACCGGAAAATAAATCCTCCGGACGATTGCGAGTGAAGTTTAAGAAATATTTTTTACTTAAACTGCATATTGAGACCTCCGTATGCAGCCAATTTTTCGGCTTCTTCTTTAGTGATCTGAATTACAGCTCCGTGCTTCGGTAGGAAATTGACGGCTTTCATTACTCCTTCGTTGAAACGTCCTAAATTTTCGAAGTGAACAAAATCGGAAGTTTCAATGAAAGCAAAATTATGAGGTGTAATACTGTAAATGTCATACATAAGTACCCATTTATCTTCCCCGATTCTTTTCCATACATTCGGCGCTTCACAAGCTTTCGGTTCGAAATCATACCAACGAGGGTCATAACGGTAATCTCCGTTTATTTTATCCGAAACAGCTTGTTTGATACCCGCTTCTCCATCATGAGAAACATAAAACATGTGGTATTTATCGCCTATTTTGGTAATATCGGCATCAATGGCAGAAACATTTTTATCGGGATATTCAAACAGGAGTTGTGGCATGGATTCCAACTCATCGAAATCCTCGTTAACATATACATAATACAATTTATTGGGTTCGTTTTGGAAGCGCATAGTGAAGTAAATCATCAATTTACCCTTTTCTTCGTCGTAAGTTGTTTCGGGTGCCCAGGCGCAACCGATTTCGCTGTAAGCAGCCGATAACCGGTCAAAACGAATATTGGTGCGTTTCCACCGGATCAGGTCCCGGGATTTCATCAATATCAATCCCTTGTTATTTCCCCAGCCGTACTTTTTACCGTCCCGTTCCCATTCGGTTTCCCGCAGTCCCTCTCGTTGAGCAAAGACATGCAGGTCGGTCATTGCCAGGTAAAAGGCACCGTCGGGGCCACGGTAAATATGCGGGTCTCGAATCCCTTTTTGGTCGGCTATGGTATCGCCCGCAATGACGGGTTTTCCGTCGTTCAACGCCGTAAAGGTATAGCCGTCGGGACTCAATGCCATATAAAGTCCATGCGTATCATCTTTATGAAATACCATCAGATAAGCGCTCATGTCTTCCTCGGTGGGGACCGCATTTTTGTAGCGGAAATGGTGGAACATGCTTTTTCCTTTTCCTATAGCAACCAAACATGGTCGTAAAGCATAAAATCCATTGAAATTGTTATGGTGCATGTGGGATACGTCTATTCCTTCGGCTAACACGGTCCAGTGGAGACCCTCTTTACTTGCCGAAAAAGTGCAAGTATTTCCTTGATTTACTATTTTTAAGAAAAAGCGTTTGCCGAATTTATTCGGTACACGTTGACTTTTTTCGGCATCAGAATAAATCGTGAAAGATTTCCCGTCGGAAACTACGCCTGCATAAGCTTTCTCGTTATAAAACAAGATTAATCCGGCTTGATTTCCTTTTTCCGTTTCAATTTCCACTTGTGTCTCATATGTTTTATCCGGAGCGGTGACAAGTAGTTTGCGTCCGTTGGCGGGAGTTTCTCCCTTTGCCCGGATTAACAGTGCATTATTTTTTAGGAGTATTGATTCGGGAGCATACTCTTTCCAATAGGTCCATTGGAGTCCGAGTGTTTCTCCGCTGAAGTTATCCGACAGTTCTATTCCGTGTTTTATATCGTTTTGGGAAATGATCGGATGTGCTTTTGGAGCAGTGCGAAACCAACCGTCCGAAGTCTGTTCTATCGGTTCGATCAGTGTTTGACGGCCCAAGGTGTGGTAGTCGTTGGCATAAGCATGGTAGACAATCCACCAATTCCCGTTTACATCATCAATCAGTGTACCGTGTCCTTTCGACCACCAATTATCGGACTTATGATAGGTATGTATCAGCGGATTATAAGGGGAATTTTCCCAGGGACCGGTAGGATTTTCGGAGCGGGCAACTACTGCCATGTGGCTTGTCGGAGGCCCGGCTGTTCCTCCTTGAGCGGAGGTCATATAGTAATAACCATCATTGTAAATTAATTTAGGGGATTCCAAACACATACATTCTGTTTCCCACTTTTGGGGATATTGCCATCCTTCATATACCGATTGCCGTTCACCGATTGTACTCAATCCGTCGTCTGCCAACCGAATAACGTAGCCTTTATCTACATACAAATAACGTTTGCCGTCTTTTCCGACTACATGTCCCGGGTCGATTCCGCTTACTTTCAGGTCGATCGGTTTACTCCACGGTCCTCGGATGTCGTCTGCCCAAACCACCCAATTGGTGCCGGCTGCCGGATAATAAAGGTAAAACCTTCCTTTGTGTTTTATCAAATCGGGAGCCATGGCGGATCCTTCATATTCCGGAATAATGCGCCCAACCGGTTCCCAGTTCATCAAATCTTGTGAATGCCAAATAAGAAAGCCCGGCATATAATAAAATGGAGAATGAGTCATATAATAATCTTTCCCGTCGCGAACAATGGTAGGATCGGGATAATCTCCCGCCAATATTACTTTCGGATAGGATTGTGCTTTTACGCAGATATGGAAACAGATAAGAAGGAGTAAAAGAAAAAAAGATTGAAATTTTACCATGGCTTTCATTGATATCGGATGTAATTTAATTGTTTTCATTTGTAGGGAAATCGAGTGTAAAAATAGGAAATCATCGTAATATATTTTCCCCAAAAACAGAAAAATAAGTGTCAATAAAACAATATAAATTAAAAAGACATATAAAACTTTGATTTTCAGTGAGAACAATCAAGTCCCACAAACTTGTGAGACCCGGTTAAAAGAGGTCCGGAACTGATAATTTCCCGGAAAAGGATGTTGCCGGGATTGTGGAATATAATCAACGGGAGGAATGCCTGCGATCTTTTTAAAAGAACTCCACAACATACGGGTTCTCCCGACTGTTTGTATGGGGCAGGAAAGAGGAACGTATAAATTTGACTTTTATATTCGGCTTCCGGAAAGCTGTTTCCAACAATTCACCCGGAAAAGAGAAGGAATATAAAATGCTTTTCAGCACTTTATATTCAGATCATTCAATACGTTTTTGATTTTTTCGTAAGTAGTAATCCGGGTCGGAAACAGTGGCAGACGCAATACATTTTGAATGTATCCCATCATATTCAACATACTTTTTACTCCGGCGGGATTACCGTCTACAAACAGTAATTCAAACAATTCCGTAAAACGATGATGGATGGTCAGGGAATTTGCATAATCTCCGGCCAATGCCAACCGTACCATTTTGCTGAATTCTTTCGGAAAAGCATTTCCTATAACGGAAATGACTCCTATGGCTCCCAATGTGATCAACGGGAAAGCAATACCGTCATCTCCTGATATTACATTAAAATCCCGAGGTTTATTCTTGATAATATCATCCATTTGAGAAATATTCCCCGAGGCTTCTTTGATGGCTGCAATATTTTTAAATTCACGAGCCAAGCGCAAGGTGGTGGAAGCCGTCATGTTTACTCCCGTTCTTCCCGGAACATTATATAATACCACAGGCAGTTTTGTAGACTCCGAAATGGCTTTATAATGATGATAAATCCCTTCTTGGGAGGGTTTATTGTAATAAGGCACTACGGAAAGAATGGCATCAATACCCGAAAAATGACCGGTTTTCAGTTTTTCTGTCACGGCTCGAGTATTGTTTCCTCCGACCCCTAATACAATGGGGATTTTTCCTTTTACTTTGCTGACTACAATATCTACAATGATGTTCTGCTCTTCTTGGGTTAATGTCGGTGTTTCTGCAGTAGTTCCCAATACGACCAAGTAATCGGTTTCATTTTGCAACTGAAAATCCACCAATCGCATCAACGCATCATAATCAACATTTTCATCTTCTTTAAAAGGGGTGATTAAAGCTACACCCATGCCCTTTAAGTTAACTTGTGCCATCTGAATTTCAAAATGAGAGACAAAAGTACAATAAAAAATAAAGAATAAAGAACTATTTTGAGTCTGATTTGAACCGGATCGTTACTTACCGGTACGAATAGCATTCAAATAAAAATAAATTTGTTCTCCAAGCCGACTTTCGGGAGAGGCATTGCTGCCTCCTTTATTGTCGGGGATGGTGGTAATGATCACATCATAAAAAGGCAACTCATTCTTCCGAAGACCGATTTTCAATGGAGCATCTATATATCCGAGAATGTATTGCAAGGTATCGTTTTCATTCACGGTCAAATCAATAATTATATCATAAGGAGCTCCTTTCAGCGAATCCAACAATTTCGAACTCGGAACCCCCGATTTATTGGTATCCAGATTGGGAACAATAATGTAAGAAGAAGTTTTGGAATAAACGAATCCGGTATCTTTCAGCCGGTATCCGCATCCCCTTACCGACTTGTTTTGTTTCAGCAATCTATCTATAAAATAATCGGCATATTCATAATCGCTTGTTTCAAAAAGAACAAGTATAGATTTTAAGTCCTCCAGTCCTTTATAAACCGGCTCTCTCTTCTTTTTGGCGAATTTTTTAATTTTATTCTTAATTATAAATTCAAACATGCTGTATCATTTCTAAGAAGTCTTCTTCATTTATAATTTTAATCCCCAGTTTTTGTGCTTTTTCCAGTTTGGCGGGTCCCATATTATCTCCTGCCAATACGTAACTTGTCTTGGATGAAATGGACCCGGAATTTTTACCTCCGTTTTTCTCTATCAGGGCTTTATATTCATCCCGTGTATGTTGTAGAAAAGTGCCGCTGATTACAAATGTTAAATTTTGCAATAAGGTTGTTTTTTCCGCCAGTTGGGATTCGTCAATGGAAAGTCGTACGCCGGCCGCTCGTAATCGTTCGATAATGCTTCTGTTTTTTTCATTGGCAAAATAGTTCATGACGCTCCGGGCAATTCGATCTCCTATTTCATTTGTTTCCGTTAATTGCTCGAGAGTTGCATTGGCCAGATTATCGATCGTATGAAATGCATTGACCAATTTTTTGGCAATGGTTTCTCCTACAAACCGAATACCCAATGCGTAGAGTACCCTTTCAAAGGGGATGTTTTTGGAGTCTGCTACACTATGTACAAAATTACGGGCGCTTTTTTCACCCCAGCGTTCCAGCCCCAGGATATCCGTAGCCTTTATATCATACAAATCTGCAATATTTTTGGCCAACCCGGAATTATAAAAGGCCTCTACTGTTTCTGTTCCGGCATTGATGTCCATCGCCCTTCTGGAAACGAAATGTTCGATTTTGCCTTTTAACTGCGGCTCGCACCCCATTTCATTGGGACAATAAAAAGCGGCTTCTCCGGCCTCTCTTACCAAACGGGTACCGCACTCGGGACAATATTCGATAAAACGTACTTCTTCGCCGATCAAAAATCGAGCTTCTTTGTCTACTCCTACAATTTTAGGAATAATTTCCCCTCCTTTTTCTACAAACACCATGTCTCCCATGTGGAGATCCAATGACTTAATAATATCCGCATTGTGTAAGGAAGCTCTTTTTACCAATGTACCGGCTAATTGTACCGGCTCCAGGTTGGCCACCGGGGTTACCGTACCGGTTCGCCCCACTTGGAAAGAAACGGAATTAAGTTTGGTGCGGGCTTTTTCTGCCTGAAATTTATAGGCAATGGCCCAACGAGGGGATTTTGCCGTAAAACCTAACTCTCGTTGTTGACGCCGGGAATTGACTTTCAGTACAATCCCGTCGGTGGATACCGGTAAGTTTTTTCTGTTGACATCCCAGTAGTTGATATATTGGAATACATCCTCCAACGTAGCACATTTTTGAGTCGCTTCGGATACTTTAAATCCCCATGATCTTGCTCGTCGCAGATTTTCGAAGTGGCCGTCTTCCGGTAATTCTTCTCCCAATAAGTAATACAGGTAAGCATCCAGCTTCCGGGATGCCACAACAGAGGAATTTTGCAGTTTCATGGTTCCGGAAGCTGCATTTCTCGGATTGGCAAACAAGGGTTCTTCTTGGGCTTCGCGTTCTTTATTCAACGCTTCAAATACCTCCCAAGGCATCAGTATTTCTCCTCTGATTTCAAATTTTTCGGGATAACCTGTTCCCTGTAATTTAAGCGGAATACTGCGGATGGTTTTGACATTGTCGGTAACGTCATCTCCTTTTGTTCCGTCTCCCCGTGTAATGGCTTGTTTTAAAACCCCCGATTCGTAGATCAACGAAATAGAGGTTCCGTCGTATTTCAGTTCGGCAACAATTTCGAAATCTTCATTCAGGTTTTTACTGACGCGTTGATAAAAGTCTCGTACTTCTTCTTCCGAATAGGTGTTGGACAACGAAAGCATGGGGTATTGGTGAGCTACCTGAACAAAATTTTTATTTATATCGCTTCCCACCCGATGAGTCGGAGAGTTCGGATCAAAAAACTCCGGATAGTTGTCTTCCAACTCCTGTAATTCTCTCAGTTTTTTATCAAACTCAAAGTCACTGATTTCGGGAGAGGATAAGACATAATAATTATAATTGTGCTTTTCCAGTTCACTTCTTAACGATTCAATTTGTTGTTTGATATTTTCCATCGAATAAAAGGATCTTGTACTGATATAAGCACGTAAAATTAAAAACATAATCCGAATCTGCAAACATTTTCTTAATCTGCATTCGGTAAAAAACAAAAAAATACCTGTAAAATTGAACTAATATCATCTCTCTTTATTTCGAATCTATCCCTTGTTATTGAATGGTTTATAATGAAAAATTGCCGAAAGAAAAAGGCTTGTTCCGAGAAAAATCAT
>DAIQOU010000127.1:0-10472 GCA_036787725.1 Bacteroidales bacterium | reverse complement strand
AATGGACGCTGAACAATTTCTAAATATAAAGCGCCGGAAAAAGAAACATTCCATTTTTGCATTACAATTTTATTAAGAAACAATAAAAGTCAAAAAACATGATTCAAAAAATTAAGTTACTCATTTTGTGTTCATTTATAATTTCTGCAGTAACCGCACAGAATACAATTTCCTACACTTTCGACAACGAGACCATAAATGGGACCATAAAAAAAGGAAACGCAGAAGTAAAGGAAGAAGGGGCTTATAAAGGAAAAGCATTAAGGCTAAAACCCAATACTCTCGTTGGTTTTAAGTTGGAATTACAACCTTCGTCAACCTATAAATTAACTTGTCGGATGCGTACCGAAAGCGGAGCCGACGACTTAACGATGCAAATAGACAAATTGGGTAAAAATAATATCAGTGTCACAACAGCTTTAGCTGCTTGGACAAAGTGTGAACGCATTTTCCATGTATCGGACCATCAAACAACAGCAGAACTTCAATTCATTTTCGGAAACTCTCAAGGAAATACTCATGGATGGATTGATGAAATAAATATAAACAGGATTGGAGATTATAAGGAAATTGTTTATACCGGGATTCCCGAAGCTCCCAAAAGGGAAGTAAAAACCGATTTGGGAATCGAAATGCAACCCGACGACAAAATACAATGGATGTTGGACGACAAAATAGGAATGTTTATTCATTGGGGATTGTATGCCGGGCCGGCAAAAGGAGAATGGTATATGGAAAATTATGGTGTTGAACCGGAAGAATACCGTAAGTTGGCTTATCCCGAATCGGGCGACTTATATTTTGATGCCAAAGATTTTGATGCCCGTAAATGGACAGATTTGGCAAAAAAAATGGGAGCGCGCTATATGAATATGGTTACTCAACATCACGACGGATATGCTTTGTTCGACAGTAAATATCCGGACGCTTTTACTTCAAAACAAACTCACAACAGAGATTTTGTGAAAGAATATGTGGACGCCTGCCGGGAAGCGGGATTAAAAGTCGGAATTTATAAAACGCTCATCAATTGGCGTTTTCCCGGTTATTACGATGTAACAGGAACGGATTGTAAGCCCAATAAATTCGGGTATACAACCGCTGCTTGGCACAAAGAAAATGCTCGCCTGATGAAAGAAGAACTCTATTGTCAAACAAAAGAATTGATGACAAAATACGGAAAAATAGATCAACTTTTTTGGGATGGAGGCTGGTTGGCGCAACAAGGTTCGGATGCCGACGGAGCTTACTTTTGGGAATCGGGAAAATACCAAAACAATGATGCGACACCATGGCGGGTAAATCCCTTATTCCAAGACCCGGAAGAAAGCTCCGGGAAATCATTGGGTCTGATGGGAATGGTGCGAAAACACCAGCCTGATATAGTTACCAATATTCGCAGCGGTTGGATAGGAGATTACACCAACGAAGAAGGAAGCAGTGCGGTAAAAGGAGAAATCCGTAACGGCGTGGTAGAAAAATGTTTTACTCTTTCTCCCGGGTGGGGCTATACTCCCATGGCCGAAGAGCCGAATAAAATCATGTCGTTGCAAAATATCAAACGCATCTTCGCCGATTGCATGATTCGTAATATGTGTTTTTTGGTAAATATCGGACCCGACCGTCACGGCAATGTGCCGAAATATTACGAACAACGATTAATTGAATTCGGCAACTGGGTGGATAAGACCGGTGAAGCCGTTTACGGAACACGCGGGGGCCCTTGGCAACCGGTAGATGGAGAGTACGGATTTTGCTATAAAGATAATGTAATTTATGTATACTTCTTGGGAAGCTATTCGTCAGATACTTTTACATTGCCCCCTGTCAATAAAGGGATGAAGGTTGTGAAAGCATATAATGTTTATACAAGAGAGAGAATAAGCACAAGCCAAAAAGGGCAAAATATTTTCCTGAAAAAAATCAATCCCCTACAAGATGATCTTACTGTTATTGCTGTGGTTTTGAATCGACCTGTCCAATAAATTATTTAATTAATAAAACTCCCTCCAAAGTTACATTCAACAGACTTCGGAGGGACATTGCGCATTCCGTAAATTACTTAAGAGAGATTCTTAAAATAAAAACAAAGTTCCGTTGATACGTGTTAAGAAGATGCACTATAAAAAATAAGAATCATGAGCGCCAATATAAATTTCTCCGATTTAACAAACGTCTTTCCGATCACGGACAAGATTCGTTCCTCCCTAAAAAGCATTTCTTTGTGGGCTACGTTTTTATCCGTAGGCGGATTCGTTTTTTTAGGGTTATCCGCATTATTAATTATATTAACCGGAATATTAATAACCGGAATAAATTCGTATACCGCAGCAGCACACGATTCCCTTTATATTCCGGGAGTATTCTCTTGGACTTATGCCGGAATAATGATAATAATTATTACCATTTATTTTATTCCCGTCTATTTTTTATTCCGTTTTTCTTCCGAACTGACAAAAGCTTTAAAAGAAGATGATGGAGAAAAATTATCCGAATCCTTCCTCTTCCTTCAAAAACATTACAAATTTATTGGCATATTGACCATTATTTCATTAATATTCTTCTTTTTTACCTTTGCCACTCTATTGGTGGAAATTGTATTGTCGACTTAAATCCGAATACATCATAGCAAAGTACATCAGAAGGTCTTTCCAACCTTTTGACTCCGGTACGGAAAAGAAGCACCTTCTTTATTTTGTAAAAAAAAGTCAAATTGCGGCTTATCACTACCTTGCCGGCCGAAGAAAAAGAAGTTATTGTTGTTCTTTTTATATCTTTGCATCCTAATTGGTTTTGAATGACAAAGAAAAACAATAAAAAATCAACTTTTTGGAAGAGGATTCGATTTAAGTATAAACTTTCTTTTTTAAATGAGAATACATTGGAAGAAGTATTTTCATTTCATTTATCCCGCTTATCCGCTTTTTTGACCATTGCTGTTTTCGCGGGGTTAATGATTGCCCTAACTTCCATTATCATTATTAATACGCCGATACGTAATTATTTGCCGGGATATTTGGATAAAGAGGTACGAGACGATATAATGACAAGTGCATTGAGAATTGATTCATTGGAACAGGTATTGAATGCTCGTACTGCTTATCTGCATAATATAGGCAGCATTTTAAGGGGAGAAGTAGAGGTAGATGCAATGCAGGAAAATGCGGGAGATTCATTGATCGATTTATCCCAATTGAATATCGACCGGTCAAAGAAAACAGAAGAATTTGTAAATAAGTTTGAGGAAGAAGAACGGTACAATTTAACAGTGCTTTCCTCTTCAGGACCAACCATTCCCGAAAATACCATCTTTTATAAGCCCGTGAAAGGTATTATCTCTTCTCATTTCAATATCAACGAAAGACATTACGGTACCGATATTGCTGCCAATATGAAAGAAAGCGTATTGGCTACCCTGAAAGGCACTGTGATCTTTACGGGATTTGATGCCAATGCGGGGTATGTAATCCAAGTTCAACACCGCAACGGATTCACTTCCATTTATAAACACAATGCCATGTTATTAAAAAAGATGGGAGATGAAGTCGAAGCGGGAGAAGCTATAGCACTGGTCGGAAATACCGGGAATTATTCTACCGGAACCCACTTGCATTTTGAATTATGGTATAACGGCGTGCCGATAGATCCGGAAGAGTATATTATTTTTTAGTCGAACAAAGGAAATGAAAAGACAAATTGCCATATTAGGCTCTACGGGGTCCATAGGAACACAGGCATTAGACGTAATCCGGGAACATAAGGATCGGTTTGAAGTATATGCTTTAACGGCCAACAACCGGGTGGAACTGTTGATCCGGCAGGCAAAAGAATTCATGCCGGAAATGGTTGTCATCGGCAATAAAGAAAAATACGAAACCCTGAAAGAAGGATTAAAAGACTTACCGATTAAAGTATGGGCCGGTAAAGAAGCCATCGCTCAAGTAGCCGAAGCTTCTCCCGTGCATGTCGTATTGACGGCTATGGTAGGATATTCGGGACTTCAACCGACCATTTCGGCAATCAAAGCCGGAAAGACCATTGCATTGGCCAATAAAGAAACCTTAGTAGTGGCAGGAGAATTGATCACCCGATTGGCATTGGAGTATAAAACACCTGTACTCCCGGTCGACTCGGAACATTCGGCCATATTTCAGTGTCTGGTCGGAGAAGGAAACAACCCGATCGAAACCATTATACTTACCGCTTCCGGAGGTCCCTTCCGGAACTACTCGGTGAAACAATTAAAATATGTCACTAAAGAAGAAGCATTAAAACATCCCAACTGGAACATGGGCGCTAAAGTAACCATTGATTCCGCATCTTTAATGAATAAGGGATTTGAAATGATCGAAGCAAAATGGCTGTTCGATGTCTCTCCCGATCATATCCGTGTATTGATACATCCTCAATCAATCATTCATTCGATGGTTGAATTCAAAGATACTTCTATCAAAGCACAATTGGGAGTACCCGATATGCACCTTCCGATACAATATGCACTGGCTTATCCCGACCGGGGAGAATCTTCATTTTTGGAACGACTGGATTTTGAAAAGTTCTCCACTCTTACATTTGAGCAACCCGATACCGTCAAATTCAGAAATTTAAACCTTGCTTACGATGCCATTCGTGAAGGAGGAAACATGCCATGTGTCCTGAATGCAGCGAATGAAGTAGCAGTAGAAGCATTTCTTAAAGACCAAATCGGTTTTCCGGAAATCAGTGCAGTAATCGAAGAAACCATGCAACAAATCAAATTTATTGCTTCTCCGGCCTATGAAGATTACGAAGAGACCGATTCGGAAGCAAGAAGAGTAGCAACAAATTATATAAAATCAAAGGGATAATAATAAAGGATCCCAATACTTCAATTTACAATGGAAACATTTTTAATACGCGCATTACAATTAGTTTTTAGTTTATCAATTCTGGTCATTGTTCATGAATTCGGACATTTCATGTTTGCAAAGCTGTTCGGAGTCCGGGTTGAAAAGTTTTATCTGTTCTTTAACCCTTGGTTTTCTTTATTTAAGTATAAACCCAAGAATAGTGAAACCGAATACGGTATCGGATGGCTTCCTCTAGGAGGTTATGTCAAGCTGGCCGGAATGATTGATGAAAGTATGGACAAGGATCAGCTTGCCGCACCCGAGCAACCGTGGGAATTTAGGGCCAAGCCGGCTTGGCAAAGGTTATTGATTATGGTGGGTGGAGTACTCATGAATTTTATTTTGGCCTTTTTTATTTATGCAATGGTGCTTTTCCATTGGGGAGAACAATACATTCCTTGGAAAAACATAACCATGGGATTTAATTACAGTGAAACGGCTCATCGCGCCGGATTCCAAGATGGAGATGTTATCCTATCTGCCAACGGACAAGAGATACCCAATGAAGACGCTATTATGTATACGGTCGAAGCCAAAACCGTTCAAGTATTGAGGAATGGAGAAAGAACAGAAATTTCTATGCCGGAAAATTTTATGCAGATGCTTCTCAGGGAAGAGCAAAAGTTCATTACCGGCATGAGATACCCCTTTGTAGTTAAAGAAGTAAAAAAGGATAGTCCGGCAGCTCAGGCAAATATGCAGAAAGGAGACAGCCTCGTGGGACTTGGAGATCAATTCAATTTGGCGGCTGAAGAATTATCCGGCAAAATCGCAGAAAATAAAGGGAAATCGGTAACCCTGAATGTATATCGCCAAAATCAATTGATGCAAATTCCTCTCACAATCAGTGAGGACGGAATCATTGGCGTTTACTTGGAACATCCTCAGGACATTTACGAATCGGTAAAAATCGAATATGGGTTTTTCCAAGCGTTTCCGGCCGGAATTAAATTCGGAATCGATAAAATCAAAAGTTATATATACCAATTCAAGTATATTTTTACCAAAGAAGGAGCGCAAAGTTTGGGCGGATTCGGAACCATCGGTACCCTCTTTCCTTCCACCTGGAATTGGGAAACTTTTTGGTCTATGACCGCTTTCCTTTCCATCATTTTAGCTGTAATGAATTTACTGCCTATTCCGGCGTTGGATGGAGGACATGTGATGTTTCTTTTGTATGAAGTAATCACCCGCCGGAAACCCAATGAAAAATTCATGGAGTATGCACAAGTCGCCGGAATGATCCTGCTTTTCGGATTATTGATTTATGCGAACGGAAACGATGTGGTAAGATACATTTTTAAGAAATAAGATTTGTGTATCCGGCTTTTTTTTCGTTTCTTTGTGCCCGCTTTGCGTAATCTCTGACGAGACATGGAGAGGCTCGTGTATATTGCGATTTCATTCATTCTAATAAAGCCAATAAAAAAATGGACTTAATTAAAGTTGCAGAACAAGCATTTGCTGTAGAAAAGAATCATCCCAAATTCAAAAGCGGAGATTCGATTACCGTAGCTTATCGCATTAAAGAAGGAAACAAAGAACGTATTCAACAGTATCGCGGTGTCGTAATTAAAATTGCCGGACACGGAGAAAAGAAACGTTTTACCGTAAGAAAAATGTCCGATAACATCGGTGTAGAAAGAATTTTCCCTTTGGAATCACCTTTCATTGAAAGCATCACCGTTAACAAGATCGGGAAAGTGCGTAGAGCTAAATTATACTATCTGCGTAAGCTTACCGGTAAAAAAGCCCGGATTAAAGAAAAAAGAAGCTAATCTTAAAAGTATTACATTAAGAGACTTCAAGATTGATAAATCCCTGAAAATTGAATTTTCAGGGATTTATCATTTTAAACATGTCTCCCTACCCAACCGAATAAAACACGTTTTTCAAATCCTGCGCCTCTTCATTTTCAGTCCTCAATCTGCTTCTCCTTTTCCCCTATACGACTTCAATGGGAGGTATTTGGTCCGAAATCCATCTGACATGAACGGAATTACAGAAGAAAGTTAAATTATACAGGATTTTTCAAGAAAACCACATTGTATCGATAGTTGTTTAGAAGTATTTTTGAGATTATTTCTATTTGGATTAAAAATAAAAAGGATGAAAAGATTCAACCCGTCAAAAACACTTATCTTATTTACTGTTTTTTTGTCAATCACCATAAGTAATCAATCAAAAGCTCAAATCGGCAAACGCTTCCCTTCCGAAATGTTTTATTATACGGATTCGGTCACCGGGGTATCGGTAAAAGTATTAACCAATCATCCGGAGTACAGTGATTCCCGGATTTATCAGACCCATCCGCAATGGACTTATGATAATCAATACATTGCGTTTCGCTCTCAACGCACCGGAAACGGTCAATTGTTTTTGGTACATGAAACCAACGGAGAGATTATTCAGATTACCGGAGGAGAAAGAAACAGCGACTACAACCTTTCTCGCCAGAAAGGACTTCTTTACTTCGTAAGAAAATCCGAAGGACAACCGGCACGGATCATCGAATTGGATGTTGACCAAGTACTGAGAGATAGTAAAAAAGGTAGCATGAGACCTCATACAGCTTATGAACGCCTTGTAACCGAATGGCCCGATTCGCTCCGGATATCGGGAGGTATGGCGCTGGATGTGGAAGAAGATCTTTTATATATGGGCGTTACTCCACCGTATGATACGACCGCGTGGGTAAATCCGATCGATGATTCTTCTCATCGGATAAAAAACCGTCCCGGAGGTATCCGCACCATCGATGTAAAGACCGGAGAAATAAAAACGGCCTTTAACGTTGATTTTACAATGGGACATGTACAAGCAAGTCCGTTTGTTACCCGTGAAATCGTCTTCTGCCATGAAACAGGAGGGGATTCTCCGCAACGTATGTGGTTTGGCGATATGAAAACAAACACCTATCGTCCGCTTTACATAGAATCAGATTACGAATGGGTTACTCATGAAACGATTGCCGATTCGGACCATGTTTATTTTAATGTCTTATGCCATCTGGAACGCCTCAAAACAAAGCCTTCCGGAATATTTTCCGTTAATTTACGCAACGGACATGTACGGGTACTCGGACAAGTTCTATCCGAAGAGGTGAATCCCGACTTGAAAAGCATACCGGCACAAGCCAACAGCTTTTGGCATTGTAATGGTTCCCAAGACGGACAATGGGCTGTAGGAGATGATTTTGAAGGAAATATTACACTGATTAATGGAAAAACAGGCCGGATGCACCTGCTCACCACCGGGCATGTAATGAAGCCGGATCATGCGCACCCTTACTTCAGCACCGATAGTAAAAGGGTATTGATACAATCGGGGAAACTGTCCGACGGTAAACGTTTGGCAATTATGGTTATTGATATAGAGGAATTTACTTCCAGCCATACAACTTCAAGCACCCGGTGAATCCGATTTAGTACAAACTTCATCCCGGGTCCTCTCTTTCTCAGGTAAAGGATGTGATTATAAATAAGAGGCTGTCTCAGCCTCTTAATAATAAGCCTCTAGTTCTTTAAGGAAGCTATTTTTACATTTCCGATTCCGGTGTGTTGCGATCCGAACCGGATATTTTCCACTTTCAAACCGGGACGAAAAGAGATCATGGTACGCCGACCTGCAATTTCGGCATCGATTTGAGATCCGCCGAATTTATTTTCATATTTAACAATGATTCGTACGGAAAAAGGTTTATCTGTATCGATAAGATTTTCAATGGCATAGTTCCGGGCACTCTGCGGTGATCCTCCTTCCCGTAAGGTTTTCTCAGATTCGGCCGACTTTTCCGGATTTCCTTTTCCATACTGTGCCCTTCCTGTCTTAGGATTGATTCGGAATTCACATGCACTTTCATTCCCGTCAGTACCGGAAAACAGAACATTCAGTTCACTTAGTTCTCTATCGGACGGATCCACGTCAAAAGTCAACAAAAAGGAAGGTGCATCGATTTCGAAAGCGGATATTTCTTTGATTTCTTTAGCCAACGTTTTCTCTTTATCGGTAGCCGGTATAATTTCTTCCGGCCACTTGGTTCCGATACGACCATCCGGATAGCGGACCATTTCATGGATGTTGAGCGTCCCGCCCCAATTAACCATCGGTATCCAACCGGCCATCAAAAATCGGTCGCCGGGAATTTCCGTAATGGCCGGCACACACATCCCGTTATAGAAATCCAATCCTTGTTTGACTACATCTGTATAATCGTTTTCGGGAGCATGGGCCGGTTTTGACCACAAGTCTGTAAAACCTCCGATGATATAGTCATAATTTCCCCAACGGAAAAAGAACGTACAATCGCCTCCCGGAGGAAACTCCGAATTGACAGATCGCCAACCGCCGGCAACAGATTCCGATTCCCATGTTCCTTTGGCTCCATAGTTGGCCAACATTCGCAAACGTCCTTCCGGATCGGTATATACACCGGGATTCTCACACGGGTGGAATAATATACGAGTCTTCTTGAAATTACTTATACCATCCTCACTGACAGAGTAAGTGGAACCGGCCGGAAATCCCGGAACAGTATCATAACGGAAAGATCCCGTAACTCCATGTTCTTTATAATAATCCCATAACAACGGCAAGGTCGTTTTTTCCGCCGGATAGATACGAGTTGTGTGCAATCCGTAACTGAGGCATAGTTTACCATTAAAGATAAAGGGAGTACCCGTACCGAACGTTTCCCATTGCTCTTCAATCGGAGTGGCAGCCGTATGTTCTGTCCATGTTTTAAAATCGGCGGTAGAAAGATGTTCGAAATAATGCCCTCCCCTGCCAAATTTAGAGGCATGTCCGCGTCTGTCATATAAATAAAATACGTGATAGCGTCCTTCATGAAAAAAGGTAGCTACATCTCCTACCCAACTGTTATGTCCCGAGGGTGTCCAATATTGAATCTCCGGTACGACTCGAGGTTCGTTCAATGCTACTTTTTGAGGTTCAATCCCGGGAAAGAATATCTCTGCTTTCGAAACGAGGGAAGCATCTATTTCCCAGTTGTTCTCCGGGCCCCATTGAGGATATCCCAACGGAAAATCATTATCCAGTAATTCATTATCAACATACATGGTCCACCGAACACCTGAGAAATGAAGGATCACTTCATGTTCTCCTTCCGGTTTTTCCAACATGGCCAAAGGGATTCCTACTCGCATATAACGGGCTTCGGCGGGTTGAACCGGCAAATGAAGCATAAGCAAAGCTTCCAATACGGGAACCGTTCCGTCCGCCAACGGAAAAGCAGGATAATTTTGTTGAGTGCGATCACCGGGATCATGTGGATACATCTTTATTTCCAACACTTCCGGAATGGTAAGCAGTGACTTTTCAACATTCATTTCCGTAAAATTTACCTGTAATTTGACAGTGAAACCGGAACTGTCCTGCGGTACTGCAAAAGTATCTTGCGTTTTTTCCGGAGAAAGAACACTCAGCGGCTTTTCATCGGATACAAAACTCCAAGAAGAAGATTGTAATTCAAGCAGAACCGGGATTTGTTTTTTTTCGGTACAACCCAACCACAAAATATTACCGAGAACCATAGAAATCACTACGGATATAAAGACTGTTTTT
>DAIQOU010000126.1:0-10475 GCA_036787725.1 Bacteroidales bacterium | reverse complement strand
GCTTGCCCTTTCGGCAAGCGCCTGCAACAATCCGGAAAAACCGAAAGAAATCACTCAACCGAATATCTTGGTCATATTAGCTGACGACTTGGGCTATTCGGATTTGGGATGTTACGGAGGAGAAATTCAAACTCCCAACCTGGATCAACTGGCTCAAAACGGAGTACGGTTCAGCCGGTTTTACAATGCCGGACGCAGCTGCCCTTCCCGAGCATCTTTATTGACAGGACTTTATCCCCACCAAGCGGGAATAGGACGCATGACATTCGATCAACAGTTGCCCGGTTACAGAGGAACGATGACACACAACGGCGTAACCATGGCTGAAGTCTTAAAAGAAGCCGGCTACCAAACCGGAATGATCGGCAAATGGCATGTGGCTGAAACGCCGTTACGTCCGGATCAGCGGGAATGGCTGGCTCATCAAGTGTACCATGAAGAGTTTGCCCCCAAAGAAAACTATCCGACCCGGCGCGGATTTGAGGATTTTTACGGAACAATCTACGGTGTGGTGGATTATTTTGATCCGTTCAGTTTAGTAAACGGGGAAGAACCCGTCAAAGAAGTTCCCAAGGATTATTACAGCACCAACGCATTGTCGGACAGTGCCGTGGCTTATATAGAAAGATATACCCGATCGGACAAACCGTTTTTCATGTATTTGTCTTACCATTCCCCACACTGGCCCTTACATGCCTTGGAAGAAGACATTCAAAAATATGAAGAGGTGTATAAAACAGGATGGGAAGCCATACGGGAATCCCGTTACGAACGTATGAAAAAGTCGGGTCTCTTTGATGGCCAATCGGATTATCTTTCCAACCGGCAATCGACGAAAGAATGGGATACCAACCGGGATAGTATATGGGATGCACGTGCCATGGCAGTTCATGCTGCTATGGTGGATCGGATGGATCAAGGCATAGGGAAAGTACTCAAAGCCTTGAAAGATGCCGGCGAGTTGGATAATACCTTGATACTGTTTCTCTCCGACAACGGATGCAGTCCGGAAATATGCCAAAATTATTCACCCGGTGAAAACGACCGTCCGGATATGTTGCGCGACGGTACTCCCATGATCTATCCGAGAAATAAAGAAGCATTGCCGGGTCCGGAAACCACTTATGCTTCTATCGGTCCCGAATGGGCGAATGTGGCCAATATGCCGTTCCGCTTCTGGAAAGCCAAAATGTATGAAGGGGGTATTTGTACTCCCATGATTGCCCATTGGCCTGCCGGAATCGGTATAGCTAAAGGCTCGGTGACACATGAAGCTTGTCATCTGATCGATATTATGGCTACCGGATTGGAGTTGGCACAAGCCGAATATCCGGAAGAATACAATGGAAATTCCATCCTTCCGTTTGAAGGAAAGAGTATAGTTCCCCTATTAAAAACCGGGAAACGCGAAGGGCATGAAATCATCGGTTTTGAACACTTCAATGAAAAAGCGTTAATGAGCAACGACGGTTGGAAAATAATACAACCGGGGAAAAATGCCGAGTGGGAATTATACAACTTAAACGCCGATCGAACCGAAATGCATAATGTTGCCACCGACTATCCCGACAAACTCAATAAAATGATCACTCAATATGAATCATGGGCTAACCGGACAATGGTGATTCCGAGTCCCGATTAAAGGAATATCAAGAGAAGATAATAAATAAACCGGGGTGTTTTTCCGTAAAAACGCCCCGGTTTATTTATTCACACGATTTAAGATCAAAATGCAAATCCCAGCCGAATTACCGTCGTAACGGTCAATCCTCTTCGTTCAAATCCGAAGATATTATCTTTATTGAAAACAATACGATCTTTTTTATAGGAACTGTACGAATAACCGATTCCCAAGTAACAATCAAAAAAGAAGGCACGAGTCAACGGAGTCTGAAATCCCGCAGAAAGGCTTCCGTTCAACTTGTTGAAATATTGATTGGAATCTTTTAATCTGTATTCGTATTTTGTCAATCCGTCTTCCATGTAAGGAAAATATCCGTATCCGTTATACCCTACCTCATAATAGTTATAAGAAATTGCCGGCATACCGTACAACAAGTTGGAATAAAAGAAATATTTATACGCCAATCCCGCTCCTATTCCTTTCAATGAACTAAATTCTTCGAAATCGGAATTGGAAGTTATCCAACTGTCATAAAAATCGTCTTGCTTAGGAAGATAGTACCCCGAAATACTAAGTTGAAGCCAATGCGAAGGAGATGCCAATTGACGTTCAACATCCAACCGCAATCCTCCGTTAAATACATACAGCGGTTGCAAAGCAACGGTGTTTTTCCGTTGAGCATTCACCAAGCAACAAGCAAATAAACAGAGAAACATCAATAGGTTCTTTTTCATATCCGATCGCTCTTTATTTCTATTTTACTGACAAATTTCAACCGTGTCCCGGTATAATCAAATTGATACAATCCGTTAGTGCCGGTAACAATCAGCAGTCCGCCGGCGGGTATAACATCATATGCCTCTATATTATTG
The DNA here is from genome assembly GCA_036787725.1 of Bacteroidales bacterium. GTDB lineage: Bacteria > Bacteroidota > Bacteroidia > Bacteroidales > Azobacteroidaceae > DAIQOU01. Next base: position 7,979 of record DAIQOU010000126.1, on the reverse strand, counting down.
GCTTCGGGAATATGAGTAAGATCATCTGTCCACTCCGGATTCGCCGGATCGGTTATATCATATACCTTTACTCCTTTATCACAAATAAATAATTTAGTGTTGTCTATGCCCAGTCCTTTCGGACTTTCCATCGGATAATTATTCCCTATTTGCACCGGCTTTTTAGGATTGGAAATATCATACACTTGCAATGCATTTATACCTCGGAAACACCAAGTACCGGATGAATTGAGAGTAACATAAGCATGACTTCCTCGGGCAACAACCGGATCACAACTTGTAATATGGGAAGTAAAAGACAATTGTTGCGGAAACTCCGGACGTTTTATGTTATAAATATACATTCCTTCTTCCGAACCTATAAAGAGCAATGTATCCTTAATAAACAGGGTTTCGATATTAAATCCGACCGTCTGATCTTTTGAAGACAAATAATCGGGTTTGGCAGGAGTCTTAATATCGAAAAGACGAAGTTTTTGGTTGTCCACAGTATAAAGATAATCTCCGTTTATGGAAAAACGAGCCATGGAACCGCCCGATGAAAACCCTTTTATTCCATTGTACGAACCGTCATCTGAAGAACAGGCATAAAAAAGTGCAATCAAAAGGAAAAAGATACCGGATGTCGGGTAAATACTTGTCTTTTTCATAATCAATCATTTGTTTTCTTCGTTTTCCACTCCACGACAATCTTATCTTCTTTTCTTCCCGGAGGAAAGTAAAAATATCCGAAAGGAGAATCCGGTTCAGGGAATACATCTCTTATTCTTTCTACCTCTTTTTTGGCATTCAGATCGAAAGCAACCAGATCTACCGCATTGTCGATATAAACAATATTCTCTTTAACTGCTATATCCAAGCATCCGGGAGCAACAATATAACCTTCATTGACCGGCCGTTCCGGGTTGGAATTATCAATAATGTGAATACCTTTATATCGCTCATTCACAAAAATGTAAGGATAATGATAATAAATCTTTCCCGGATTAGTCATTTCTTTGGGAGAAGATTGATAAAAAACCGATTTTTCCAGTTCGGAACGTTCCATCATCACCGGATAATAATCCGATTCGGATTTCACATAACCGGTCGATGAAGTGTGCAATATTAACATTAAAAGAAGTACCGTTGACAACCAAACAGATTTTGTATATTTCTTCATGTGTATTTTTATTAAGGGCTTACTAAATAAATACCGGATTTGTTTCATAACTGTATTTTATCTTAAAACGATTTTGTATTCTATTTACATTCACTTATTTCTTTTTGATAAATGTAATTTTATTCTGTATGCTGCATAAAAAACAAAAATAATCTGTTCTCCATCTACAGGGCGGTTTCCCGTTCACTGCGGAACACACAGATTGGAATGGACCGAAGATTTCATCACAAAATAAAATAAAGAAATATTTCTTTATTCACCCTGAAATCGTAATTTTGCAGTGAATTTCGAATTACACATACTGAGAGTAAATGGAGATCTTTTTCATTACTCGCAACATTGTAAAATACAGTTTTTATTTTATTCAAATTTATAAGAATCAATTATGGCAAAAGTAACAGTAGTTGGCGCAGGGAATGTAGGAGCTACATGCGCAAATGTTCTTGCATTTAATAAAATTGCAAGCGAAGTGGTAATGCTGGATGTAAAAGAAGGCGTTGCCGAAGGAAAAGCAATGGACATGATGCAAACAGCTCAAACCCTTTGTTTTGAAACAAATATTGTAGGAGTTACGAACGACTATGAAAAAACAGCCGGTTCGGATGTTATCGTTGTTACTTCGGGAATCCCCCGTAAGCCCGGAATGACTCGGGAAGAGTTGATCGGAGTAAATGCCAACATTGTAAAAAGCGTAGTTGAAAGTTGCTTAAAACATTCTCCGGATGCCATTTTCGTTATCATTTCCAACCCGATGGATACGATGACTTACCTGACATTAAAAGCGACCGGACTACCCAAAAACCGTGTTATCGGTATGGGAGGAGCTTTGGACAGTTCCCGGTTCAAATATTACCTTAGCAAAGCATTAAACGTCAATCCGTCACAAGTAGAAGGAATGGTTATCGGAGGTCACGGAGACACAACCATGATTCCGTTGAAACGATTGGCTACTTACAACGGTCTTCCCGTATCCGGATTATTAGATGCACAAACATTGGATAAAGTAGCGGCAGACACTATGGTGGGCGGAGCCACCCTTACCGGTTTATTGGGAACTTCAGCTTGGTATGCTCCCGGTGCAGCCGGAGCGTTTGTGGTTGAATCCATTGTAAACGATTATAAACGTTTAATCCCTTCATGTGCTTATCTCGAAGGAGAATACGGACAACAAGACATTTGTATCGGTGTTCCTACTATCCTCGGTAAAAACGGAATCGAAGAAATTATTGATTTGCAATTAAACGAAGAAGAAAAAGCACTTTTCGAAAAAAGTGCAGATGCCGTACGCAAAACAAATGATGTATTAAAAGAGATTAAGGCTCTTTAATTGACGCCTAACAACATGAAAGTCAGAATTGCTTATCGAAGTTAAAAAAACTTAACTTCGACAGGGAATTCTGACTTTTAATCCATGATTTGTAACTTTGTAACATGATAGGTATTCTTTACAAAGGCTTTATCATTGGAGTGCTGGTATCTGCGCCCATGGGTCCGGTGGGACTTCTTTGCATTCAACGAACGCTGAATAAGGGTCGTTGGCACGGTTTTGCAACAGGAATAGGCGCTACTCTGTCAGATATACTCTATGCCGGTATTACTTGCTTGGGAATGGGTTTTGTGATTGATTTTATCGAAAATCATCAGGAGCCGCTCCAGCTGGCAGGGAGCATATTACTCCTGTTATACGGGATCTATACTTATCGTACCAATCCTTCCAAGAAATTACATAAGCCTCAAGAACGAACTACCACATACTATCAGGACACCATAACTTCTTTCTTTCTTACCTTATCCAATCCTTTTATTATCTTTTTCTTTATCGCTCTTTTTGCCCGGTTCAACTTCATATCCCCCGACGAGAAATTATTCTCTATGATAGTAGGCCTATCGGCCATTGCAGCGGGAGCACTCACCTGGTGGTTTTTAATTACCTTATTGGTAGGCAAATTGCGACGTAATTTTAATTTAAGAGGATTGTGGACCGTAAACCGCATTGTGGGGGCAATCATTGTCATCCTTTCTTTTGCCGGAGTGATCATCACCTTTGCAGAACACTATGCACTGATCGATATTAATTAACATCTTTTTGCACTGCTCACAATAATACTCTATATTTGTTTCTTTATTTCTTAAAAACATATGAGAAGTCTGCACATAATAATGCCAATGGCCGGCGAAGGCAGCCGTTTTTTCAAGGAGGGATATACCATCCCCAAACCGTTGATTCGGCACAAAAACATCCCTTTATTTCAAAGAGCAATAAGCAGTGTGAAAGACATCGTCGGGCCTCGTAAATACTCATTTATTGTACGCCGGGAACATATCGATAATTATAATATAGATTCTCAAATAAAAAATATCTTGCCGACTGCACGTATCTTTTCGGTATCCGAGACAACACGCGGAGCCGTCGAAACCTGTATGGTTGCACAAAGCGCTATAGATAAAGAAGATGCAATTCTGGTAATGGATTGTGATTTGGAATTTTCAAGTCAATCATACAATTCCATCCTCACCAACCTACTGTCAAAAAAAACGAATGAAGTCAACGGCGGAGCATTGGTCTCTTTTCATTCCGACAGCAACCGTTACAGTTATGCAAAAACAGATCAAAATGGATTGGTACTCCGAACTGCCGAAAAAGAGGTTATTTCCAATCATGCACTCATCGGAGCTTATTTTTTTTCTAAAGCCAAATCCTTCACAGATGCAGCCGACAATCTGTTGAATCGTAAGGATTTCAACAAACCGGAGTATTATGTTTCCTTACTTTACAACTATTTATTGGAACGGGGAGAAACAGTACAATTGGCTGAAGCCGATACTTATTATTCCTATGGAACTCCGGAAGAATTAAATCGTTATCTTTAAATGAATACAAGAGAAATCAAATTGATTATTACCGATTTTGACGGTACGTTAGTTAATACCTTCAAAGCCAATTTTTATGCTTATCGCGACGCATTTGCTTCTGTTAAGTTAGATCTGCCGGACGAAAAATACAAACAAATGTTTGGATTTCGATTCGAAAAATTCATGGAGGAAATGGGAATTACAGATAATAATATAAGGAAAAAGATACAAGAAACAAAATCAGATGTATATCCCAACTACTTCCAATATGTGGAAATGAATAAACCATTGGCAGCTTTTATAAAAGCATTTAAACAAAAAGGAGGATTGACAGCCATTGCATCGACAGCAAGACGCAAAAACTTAGAAAACATTCTAAAGCATCTGGATCCCGGGATCGAATTTGATTTGATCATGACCGGAGAATCGGTAAAAGAGGGAAAACCTCATCCCGAAATATACAACTCGGTAATGAATGCCTTGGGAGTGAAACCCAATAATACGTTAATATTCGAAGATTCTCCCGTCGGAATCGCAGCTGCGGAAGCTTCCGGGGCCGGTTATATTGTTGTATAAAAACAGGTAAACTATGAAAATTGAAGTCATTGGACATTCCGGTTGTTCTGTAGATGTAAAGCGCATTGAAAATCGACTTTTTATACAAAAACAAACTACAGATCCTAGCTATATTGACAGATTATACCGGCAGGCTCAAAAACAAATTACGGCCTCTAAAGAAGAATACCAAAACATCAAAATACCTAGAATATACGAGTGTAATAAAAACGATGCTCGGTGTTCCATTTTAATGGAGTACATCTATTCCAAGAATTTTGTCGAATACTTTGAATCTGCCGGATTTGAACAAATCGATAATTTCATTCATTCCACCATTCATTTTCTGGAAAAAGAAATAAGAAGTTCACCTGTCCAATCGATCGCTACCGATCTGTTACTAAACAAGTTCGATTCGGTTAGACGCACAATTGAAGAAAATCAAGCCTTAAATAAAGATGAAACCGTCGCGACAATCCTTCAACTGTCGGAGAAACATTTTAAATCCTTAAATCCAACCATCACGTTGCCGGTGGGCACTTGCCATGGAGATCTCACCTTTTCGAATATATTGTTTAACGGGACCAATTACTATCTGATTGATTTTTTGGATTCATTCATTGAATCCCCGTTGTTGGATATGGTGAAGATACGGCAGGATTCCTACTATTTATGGTCTGTTTTGATGTTCCAAGGGAAATACGACAATACCCGATTGAATATTGTTTCAAAGAAAATTGATTCGGAACTGGATTCCTACTTCCGCAAGTATGAATGGTACAACAAATATTATAACTTATTTCAATTAATGAATTTTCTCCGGATACTGCAATATGCAAACCAAGAAAACGTTATAATATATTTGAAGAAGGTATTGACAAACTTAGCAAACGAATGAAATCTTTAATTGTCCCGATAGCTGCCGATTATTCCGGCAATGAAAACAAGTTCCCCTATTTATTTAATTTGGATGATGACGGATTAATGTTTTGCGTAAAAGCTATTTGCGGATTAAACTTATCTTTTTTCGACAAGATATACTTTACTATATTGGCTAAATACGATAAGCGATTTTACTTATCGGAAATGCTGAATGTCCAATTCAAACGAATAGGCATCATAGATAAATCCGAAATTGTTGTTTTGGACAATCCGACCAAAAACCAACCGGATACGGTTTGTCAAACCATCCGCGCCAAAAACATTCAAGGATTTATAATGATTAAAGATGCGGACAGTTCGTTTACTTGCGATGTGCGAAACGAAAACAGCGTTACGATCTATGCATTGGACTCCCTTCCTTGGGTTGACACTCAACATAAAAGCTATGTTATGATTGATGACAGCTATTATGTAACAAATATCATAGAGAAAAAAATTCTCGGCCGTTGGTTTTGTTCGGGAGGGTACCTGTTTGAAGACAGCGAGGATTTCCTGCGTTATTACGACAACCTAAAAAAATTTGATCAGCTCTATATCTCCCATATTATTTATGCCATGCTGTTGGATGGAAAAATGTTTCGCCCCATCATGGTTGATTTCTATAAAGATTGGGGCATGAAAGAAAACATTAAGAAATGAAAAAAAATAAAGATATACCGCAACTAATTATTACCCGTTATCCGTTTTGGAATTATTTTCAATGGTTTCTGTTGGGCTTCTATAAATTAGAGAAAGAAGGAGAAATTAAGTTGTCGTTTCAAACCCCTTTCTTCACTCGTTTATCACGCATTATCCCCAACAATACCCGGGTAGGAAAAGCATGTAAGTTGCTTCATCAAAAAACGGAAAAACAAAGTTATACCCTGGAAGGATATTACGTTCTCGGCAATCAAAAGAAAAGATTCTGTATTGATTGTGCCGACTCTCCTTTTTTGCTTGATTCGGACTTATTGGACAAAGTAGCGGTATACTTTAAAATGCAATGTCCTTCAGCCATAGACTCCAACGGATTCCCTTTAACCGATTCGCTGCTTATTCCCTATTGTGATCACAAAAATACGAATCCCGATACCGGAGCCAAAACGGAACGCAAACTCATCGAAGGCCTCGAACAAAAAAAGCACAAAATAAAACCGTTGATGGTCGGTCCGAGACGACTGAGTTGGAGTAACTCTTTCCGGTCTCTAAATAAAGCTTACAATAACTACTTAAAGTCTTCAAGGCTGGAACAAACCAAAAAATTAATGTGCTATTTCGGGAATGCTTTAGGACCCAAAGCTGTTAATTCAACCGAGATCAAGGACTTTAATAAAGAATCTTTCCTGATGGCTTACTTTGGAGACAAGATCAATCATCCCAACGAAAAAAGAGCTAAAGTGGCAGATATTATAGAAAGCCTGGGAGAAGGATATGATGCCCGCATCATCAATCGTAATTATGCCGATTCCGGAAAAAAAGGACATCGGGAAGACTTGGTTGTCCCCTTAGAACTATTCTGTGATCATATTGCTCAATTTCAATACAATATGAACATCTCGGGATATCGGCTAAGCATTCCGAACCGGTTCATAGAATCATTTATGAGCGGAACAGCCATTGTAACGGACCGACTGGCCGTAAAGTGGTACCTGCCTTTTGAAGAAGAAGTGATCGAAACAGAAGAAATGGGTTATTTGCCCGATAATGAAGTAAACTGGGTTCAAATAGAAACCGATTTGCGTTCTCTCCCTCCCGTAGATAAGAATAAAGTGTTGGATGCCTTTTATCGGAAATGGTCTCCCGAAAAAGTCGCTCATTATATACTAAATACGCTCCGAGACCGGGAATAACCCTTATCCCGGATTCCACTTCATTCGGAAACGGTCACCGCTCATTGTCCGGACAACAACCGATCTACCAATTCATCGTTTAATCGGGGCGCCATTACTTTCCGGTAAAAAGTTTCATTGGAAAGCAAGGTCTCGGCATCCCATTTTTCTCCATACTTCAAGAAAAATGATTCCGACCAAGGTAAAGCCGGATTAACCGACAGGCCCATCCAACCACCGTCCGGTCATCTCAAATCGATCCCTCCGCCATTCATCCGGAAAGTATTTGAAAGGAAGCGCCTTCCAATCCCATTGGTCCTTGAAAGCTTCGATTATCTCGTAAGCGTTATAATTAATGGGAGCATCCATAAACAAATCCCAATATATCTTCGATTGATAGAAACCCAATTCCTCAATCAAAGAGGCATCCCATACATACCAAAGTTGTCGATAAAACACGGGGGATAAGGTGGCCTTTCCAAACCGGTCCCAATAAGTAATCAGCATATTGGAAGTCCAACGAATATTGGGATTTTCCGCCAGCCGTCCAAAATCCAATCGGTCCCGGTATTTTTCCATCAATGCATCCGACACAGGATAATGGGATTCGATGCATTTTTTCAGTTCTTCCGGATATCGGAGCCAATATTGTATGACAG
>DAIQOU010000629.1:0-2866 GCA_036787725.1 Bacteroidales bacterium | reverse complement strand
GGAGGCGGATATACGAACCGTCTTTAATATAAAAATCCGATGCTCTGAAATTTCGGGGTCTGTCGGCAGGGTCCAAATCGGGAACGCTCCCGTTCGGATTGGCAGGATAGAACGCACGATCAGCCACATAGGAACCCGACCAATGCTTGGAACGAAGGTCGGCATATACATTCCCTGTTCCATGCGCCGAATTAAGATAATAATCCATTACATTGAATATTTTGTTACCCCATTGTCCCTGAAAGAACATAGAAAGTTCAAAATTCTTATATTGTACTCCCAACGGTAATCCAAATACAAAATCAGGATGAGGAGATCCCAGATAGGTACGATCGGACGCATCTATTTTTCCATCATTATTTAAATCCTTAAATCTGAAGTCGCCGGGAAAGGTGAATCCGTCGTTTTGCGCACTTGCCGCCACTTCTTCCGGCGTCTGAAATATCCCATCCGTCACATACCCGTAAAAATAAGCAATAGGCATTCCCACTTCCGTCTTGGTTACAAAATCACCAATGCTTTCTTCATTCAGGCGTGCACCGTAAATGGGTTCATTTCCCGACCCCAAACCGGTCACTTTATTTTTAATATAAGAAACATTAAATCCGATGTCATACTTCACCTTCGAGATTTGTCCTTTATAATTTACCAGCAACTCCACTCCCCGGTTACTTACAGCTCCTGCATTCACCATCGGAGCTCCCGACAACCCTACAGATAAAGGTACCGGTACTTGCAACAACATATCTGTGGTCTTTTTATCAAAATATTCAATCGTAGTACTTAATCGATTACTCAAAAAGTTCAAATCCAATCCGACATTATAAGATTCGGTTTTTTCCCAATGAATATTTGTATTTCCCAATGAAGTAGCCGCCGCTCCCGGTTGAGTAACATGTGCACCGGTACCGTAAGAATAATTGAGATCATTTTCCAATACCGTATAACGAACATACTCAGAAATACGGTTATTTCCTAACTTACCCCATCCCAGACGAAGCTTACCAAAACTGATAAAATCAGCCTTACGCATCCACTCTTCACTTGTGAACTTCCACCCCACCGATGCAGAAGGGAAATATCCCCAACGTTCGCCTGAAGAAAATTTAGAAGAAGCATCCGCGCGGAAATTAACTTGCAATAAATACTTATCATCAAAAGAGTAATTCAGTCTTCCCAAAAATCCGAGTGCGCTCCATTCACTCATGGATCCCGTAGCCCGATCTCCAAAATAAGCGGAAGAAAGATACCAGTAATTGCTTGTATTCGCAGGAGCTCCTTGCTTTTCGGCAGACGTATTTTCTACAGAAGACATTTCTATGGTTTGTCCTCCGATCAAACTGAGGCTGTGTTTATTCTTATCGTAAATATAAGACAAAAGATTATTTATCTCTGTTTTATTCGTCGTAATACTGTACTTTTCAATTTTGGTCAAATCACCCGGCATTTCAAAGTTCTCTTCCAACTTCTCCACTTCGGAAAATTGTCTCCTCCTGAAGAAATTGGTATAATTGGAAAACTTAAACTGATAAGATAAATTTTTATTGATTTGCGCCGTTAAGTCGACATTTACATCGATCCGGTCTGCTTGCGAACGATTGTGATTCCTCTCTATAACAGCCAGCGGATGACTTTCGGAATAATACCCTGCATTATTGTAAGTATGAATAAGCGGATTTTGATGCAAAGCGCGTTTTAATACACCGTTCTGTCCTTCCGGAACAATCTGTCGATCATCGTTAGTATACAACAAATTGGTTTTCAGATTCAACCAGTTCGTCAATTTGTTGCTGAGGTTTAAGCGGATCGACAATCGTTGATATTCGGAAGTTTTCACAATTCCCCGTTCGTCATAGAGATTTCCGCTTACCAAATATTTGTGGTTTTCGTTTCCGCCGCTTACCGACAGATTATATTGTTGTTTAAATCCGGTTCGAGTAACGGCATCCCACCAGTTGTCGGGAGTAGTCCGGGCAGAACGAATCGTATCGATTCGTTGGTATTTGCCGGCATCATAAAATAATGCTCCCGATGCATCCTTCGAATAATAAAGTTGTCCGTCTGCGGAATAGTTGTTACGTCCTTCGACGTAATCTCTCATTAAAGCAAAGTCTTCTATTCCCATTACATCAATCGTTTTCCACGGAGAAGAAATCCCGGTATAAAAATCAAAAGAGATTCTGGTTTTTCCGGCTTCCCCCTGTTTAGTCGTTATCAATACCACTCCATTGGCTCCCCGAGCTCCGTAAATAGAAGCAGAAGCAGCATCTTTTAATATTTCCATACCCGAAATATCATTCGGATTGATATGATCGATATCATCCACAATAAATCCGTCGACTACATACAACGGATCGGAATCGTTTACCGTCCCGGTACCCCGTATTTTCACTGTTGTTTTGCCTCCCGGAGCTCCGGTATTTTGCAACACTTGTACACCGGCTGCTTTTCCTTGCAAAGCCTGCGCCGGATTTGCTACCGGACGGGAAGTAATGTCTTTTCCCGATATAGACGAAATGGCTCCCGTTACGTCGCTCCTTTTTTGAACTGCATACCCGATCACCACTACCTCATCCAACTCCTGCGTTTGCTCTGTAAGATAGATAGTCAGAGGTTCGCCGGAAGTTATTTTGACCGTTTCGGTATGATAACTCACATAACTGACTTTCAACTCCGAATTTAATGCCGCCTTAATTTGAAAATTCCCGTCCAAATCGGTAATCACTCCGTTGGTTGAGCCGACAACAATAATACCTGCGCCGATAATGGGCTCTTGAGTTTTAGCATCCAATACCGTACCTTTTATATCTTGTAAAGATTGTGAGTACAAAAAGCTTATCGGCAAATACAAAAACAGAATAACCAT
>DAIQOU010000628.1:0-2868 GCA_036787725.1 Bacteroidales bacterium | reverse complement strand
TCTTTTCTCTTTTCTCTTTGTTGCAGTAACCGGTATAACAAGTGCGCAAAACGCTATAAAAGGAACTGTATTGGATGCTAAGACCAAAGAAACATTGCCGGGAGTAACCATTCTCATCAAAGATACCAACATCGGAACAAGTTCCGATTTAGACGGAAACTTTGAACTTAAAGTATCACCGGGTACTTATACACTCACAGCCTCCTATTTATCCTACTCATCCTCCGAAATTCCCGGAATAGAAGTAAAAAAGGGTGAATCTCCCCTTTTGAATATCTTATTGGAAGAATCGTCTGAAACCTTGGCAGAAGTAACCATAGTAGCTGTAAAAAAAATGAACTCTGAGGTCTCTCTACTCAATTCTATTAAAAACGCCATGGGCGTAGCCGGAGGTATTTCTTCTCAACAAATATCAAAAAACCGGGATCAAGATGCAGCGGAAGCAATAAAACGCACTCCGGGTATCTCTATCATTGATGATAAATTTGTTATTACCAGAGGGTTATCTCAACGCTATAACAATGTATGGATTAATAATACCGCTACTCCGGCATCCGAGGCGGATACCCGTTCGTTTTCGTTTGATCTCATTCCGAGTTCTCAAATCGATAACATCTTAATTATTAAGTCACCTCAACCGGAATTACCGGCCGATTTTACCGGAGGATTCATTAAAATAACCACCAAAAGCATTCTGACGGAAAATTCCTTTCAAATCAGTTATGGAACGGGGTTCAACTCTCAAACCCTATTCAAAAACTTCAAGTACAATAAGGGAAGCAGTACCGATTTTCTCGGATTTGATAACGGAAAACGATCGTTGAGATCCGCAGTACCGGAAAGAGCAGACGAATACAATACACAGCAAGTAACCGACATTACCCGTCACGGCTTTAACAACGACTGGACGATTCATACCCGAAAACCGATTCCGGACCAACGACTCGGAGTGATTTTTAATCGTCACTTTTCGTTGGAAGAAAAAAAGTCATTCGGACTGATGACTGCTCTTAACTATACTTACTCTACCAAGACATACACGGATATGGAAAATTCCCGATTCGGTATATATAATGCCATAGAAGATAAACCTGAATATTTATATAAGTACTCAGATAATCAATACAATACCAACGTACGGGTGGGAGGAATGGCTAATCTGCTCTTTATGGCCGGACCCGATCATAAGTTCGAATTCAGAAATATATTCAATCGATTGGCTCGGGATCGATATACAGAACGAAACGGCTGGAGAAATGTCAGTTCCAAATACATTGAACGAAAAGATGAATATATTTATACCAATCGGTTAACTTATACAGGACAGTTTTCCGGAAGCCACCTTTTTTCCGGCAATAAAGATTTCGACTGGACTGCAGGCTTTTCTTATGCCAATAAAGACCAACCGGACAGAAGAATCATCGAATGGCAGGAAAACACCAATCCCGAAGACGAGCGAAAAGGACAAATGAGAATCGATCAAAATGATATTACTCGTACATTTTCCAAATTAAATGAATATGCTTATTCGTTTACGGGAAATTACAAACAAGAATTTACGGCAGGGGAACTTCATCCTTCATTCAAAACAGGCATTTACGTAGAATATAAAGATCGAGAATATAAAAACCGGAATTTTTACTACCGATGGAAAATAGAAAACCTGCCTACTGATTTTGCTTACCGGGATGTCGCTTCCGAAATTTTAATCCCGGCCAATTTTGATGCCGAAAAGCTATATATTTATGAGGATACGGATAATCGAGACAGTTATTCCGGAACTCATTTATTACCGGCCGGTTATGTGGGAATCAACCTTCCTTGGAAGAAGTTCAATATCTATACGGGGGTTCGTATCGAACACAGCAATATGAAATTGAAAAGTTATACCTCTATAAAAGAATACAGAACTCAAACCAAAAGCTATACTTATACAGATGTTTTTCCTTCAGTAAACGCTACTTATCACTTCGATAAAAAGAATCTGGTCCGATTTGCTTATGGTAAATCCGTTAACAGACAAGAATTCCGGGAAATATCATCTTCTATTTATTATGATTTTGATTTATTCAGTCATATCAAAGGAAATCCCGATCTCAAACCGGCCTACATACAAAATCTGGATTTACGTTACGAATGGTATCCTTCTCCGGCGGAGGTAATCTCATTAGCGTGTTTTTATAAAAAATTCAAGAATCCCATCGAATGGACTTATCTGGATGCAGGCGGAAGCTATACCTATACTTTTGAAAATGCAAAACAAGCGGATAATTACGGGATCGAGTTGGATATTAAAAAGAACTTGGGATTTATAGGATTAAATGATTTTTCATTAACATTTAACGGCGCTCTCATTCACAGCAATGTGGAATTTGATAAAGAGAGTGAAGAACACGACAGGCCCATGCAAGGACAATCTCCCTTCCTGGTCAATACAGGACTGTTTTATCAATATGAAAAACTAAAACTAAATATCGGATTATTATACAATATTATAGGAAAACGGATCGTAGGTATCGGTAAAGTAGCTTCCAATGAAGGAAGCATCATAAATAACGATATTCCGGATATGTATGAAATGCCCCGTCATACCTTTGATATTTCTTTCAGTAAAAAATGGGGTGAACAAATTGAGCTGGGTATTTCACTACGAGACTTGTTGGCACAAAAAGCAGTATTTAAACAATTTCCCAAATATTATAATGATCAAAACGAATTAGTAGAACGGGAACAAATCACCAAACAATTCAGTCCGGGAAGAACTTTTTCCCTCACTGCAAAATATACATTTTAACAAACACTTTTTTATTTATTAAATTAATTCATTATGAATGCATTCAAAAAATTCATTTTCGGTTTGTGTATTAT
>DAIQOU010000627.1:0-2868 GCA_036787725.1 Bacteroidales bacterium | reverse complement strand
TGTCGAGTATTTGTATATTGCTTGCAATAAGCGCTTACACACAAAGAAAGGAGGGTAACAACTGGCTTTTCGGTTACAGTGCCGGCATGACATGGAATACCACTCAAACCATTAACGGTATATCCGGTTTACCCACCCCTTATTCGGGTTCGGCAATGGGAAGCCAAAGTGAGGGTGTCTTCTGTATGTCCGATGCGGAAGGCAACCTGCTGTTTTATTCCGATGGGATGACCATTTGGAATAAGAACAATCAGTTGATGGAATCCGGACTGACCGGGCACAACTCTTCCGCCCAATCCGGGATCGTTATCCCTTACCCGGGTAATTCAAATTTATATATTGCTTTATCCATCGGGTTGAACAGTACAAACAACTTGTCTTATACTTTAATTGACATGACCATGAACGGAGGACTGGGAGGTGTTCCTTCCAAAAACGTCCAACTGACGGGAGCCTCCGGAGTATTGGGAGAAAGCGTCATGGCCGTCAAACATGCCAACAGTTTTGATTATTGGATCGTGGCCGTGGGAAAAGGCTCGGGAGCAGCTTCAGCCATGAACGTATGGAAAATTACTTCCTCCGGGGTGGAAACTGCCTGTTTTGCATCCTATCCGCTTCCTGCCGCTACGAATGCAGGAGCAGGTGCAAACGGTTACCTTCGTTTTTCCGCTGACGGGAAATATTTTGCCTGGCCGGAATGGGCAAGCAATAACTTCTTTTTTGGCGAATTCGATCCGGCCACAGGAACGTTTCCGACATTAAAAATGATGAATCCGGGATACCAAGGATACGGAGTGGAATTTTCTTCTTCCAATGAGATTTTATATGCTCTTGATTGCGGTTCCAAAACGTTGCACGTCTATAAATTTAAAGATCTGTTGGAATCAAGTTCTCCTGCTTTAATGCCCCATCATACGTTGGCTACAGAAGGCAGATACCCTTTGCAATTGGGACCGGACGGACGCATTTATTCTTCTGTTGAAAGTTCGGGAAATTTGGTGGTGATCGATAATGTTAACGATTACGGAAACTGTACGGCTACTACGATTTCGGGTTTAATTCCGTCCGGAACCCGAGCAATGCTGGGTTTTCCCAACTTTTTGGGCGAAATTTTCGGCTCCGTAGACAATACTTGCAATGCTTTTTCGGACGATGTATGGTATTTCGGGACGAAAGGAGCGGGGATCGTCTTTAACAACGGAGTGGCGGAAAAGGCTTCTCAACCTTCGCTGGTAAGTTCCGTGGAAAATTCGCTTTCGGTTTCGGCACCGGGCTGCGGGGGTAACCTGATTTTCTATTCTCAGCACAATCAATTGTACAATTCGAAAAACGAACCGATGCTCAACGGAAATTTTACCGGTCACACTTCCGTTTCGGACGGGTTGGCCGCCTGTTTCATCGGGAACAACAAATACATGCTTTTTGCCGTAAACAATGCTTACGGGGGGACAATCGGATTGGATTACCATATCATCGACATGTCGGGCGACAACGGCTACGGAGAGAAAATAAGTTCTTCCAACCTGGAATCTTCGGGGATGAGCGAAACGGTGGAACTGATACCGGTTCCGGGTACTTCGGACGAATACTGGCTGGTTTACAAAATGGTTTCTCCCAACGAAATGCGTGTTCGCAAAATCTCGGGCGGCACGGTGGGGGCTCCGGTGAGTTATTCAACTTCGACTTATACGGGCGGTCATGCCTACACACTTCGTGCCAACAAGAAATACAACCTGTTGGGACTGATGTTCTCCAACAGTAATATCCTGTTGATGAATTTCGATCCCGTGACCGGGAAGATCGGTTTTCGTACCGACGGCAACATAACGGTTCCGGATTTGACGGGCACTTCTTACGGGTTGGAATTCTCTCCCAACGGTCAATACATTTATGCGGCGGCTTACAGCAACGCCAATTCGAAAGTGGCTCAATACAACATCGGTTCGGGCTCGTGGAGCGCGGGCGTGGAATACGGAGGTCGCGGCAGCGGTATGAAAACAGGCCCGGACGGCAGATTGTACGTGATGCGTTACGGCCGTTATGTGGGTGTTATTACCGAGCCGGACAAGCCTTTCACGGCGGCAGGTTATGTACGGGACGGATTCGACTTGGGTGCGGGTATGGAATCCTCCGAAGGCTTGACTTTTTCCACCGGTCTGACCCCTCCGGCAGTTTGTCCCGAAGGACTTAACCAAGCTCCCGTGGCTCAGGACGACAATGTGAGCATCACCCCGATCGACAATCCCTGCATTCCGGTCCTGGACAACGACTCGGATCCCGACGGAGACCTGCTGTCTCTTATCGGAGCTCGTTTGGACAATCCTTCGGAAACGAGACTGGAAGTTACTTATAATACGAATGACAACACGGTTTGCGTGAAGCTGAAAGCCGGTGCAACGTTCTATCCGGGAGAAAAGATAAATGTTGTTTACACGGTAAAAGATAACAGTACCAACCCGATGCCCAAATGCGACGAAGGGGTGTTGATTGTTACCCTGGAAGTTTCACCCGAAACGGATCTGGAGAATTACCTGGTCTGTGAAGGCGATCCGGTACGTATCGAAATTACCAATGCCCAATCGGGTGTGACTTACAATTGGTACGATTCGGAAACGGGAGGAAACCTGTTGTATACGGGAACGATTTACACAGGAGTGAAAGACGGTCAACCGGTTCAGTCTCTTTGGCTGGAAGCTTCCGCGGGAGGCATTTCCGGAAATGCCCGGATGGAAATTCCGGTATTGCTTGCTTCAAACCAAACCATGTACTGGAGCAAAAATGCTATCGACAACGACTGGAACAATCCCGACAATTGGGTCGATGCTTCGGGCAGCGCGTTGAACGCGGTTCCGCGTTTGTGCAACGATG
>DAIQOU010000626.1:0-2871 GCA_036787725.1 Bacteroidales bacterium | reverse complement strand
TGTCGAGTATTTGTATATTGCTTGCAATAAGCGCTTACACACAAAGAAAGGAGGGCTACAACTGGCTTTTTGGCGCCTATGTGGGTATGACATGGAACGAAACTCAAACCGTTAACGGGCTCTCCGGTTTGCCCACACCGCTTACCGGTTCGGCAATGACTAATCAACAGGAAGGCGTCTTCTGTATGTCCGATGCAGCCGGCAACCTGTTGTTTTATTCCGACGGGATGAGTATCTGGAATAAGAACAATCAGTTGATGGAATCCGGACTGACCGGGAACAATTCTTCCGCCCAATCGGGAATCATAATCTCTTATCCGGGAAAATCAAACATGTACATTGCTTTAACGATTGGTTTGAACAGTGCCAATAATTTATCCTATTCTTTGGTCGACATGACGCTGAATGGAGGCCTGGGAGGTGTCTCTTCCAAAAACGTCCGACTGACGGGAGCTTCCGGAGTATTGGGTGAAAGTGTTGCTACAGTAAAACATGCCAACGGAACGGATTACTGGATCGTGGCCGTGGGAAAAGGTTCGGGAGCGGCCTCGGCCATGAACGTATGGAAAGTGACTTCATCCGGGGTTGATCCCGCTTGTTTTGCGTCTTATCCCCTTCCTGCCGCTACGAATGCAGGAGCCGGAGCAAACGGATACCTTCGTTTCTCCGCCGACGGAAAATATTTTGCTTGGCCCGAACATAACGGTAGTAACCTGTTTTTTGGAACATTCGATCCTGCTACGGGTACTTTTCCTACGTTGAAAGTAATGAGTGCGGGGTATACCGGATACGGAGTGGAATTTTCCCCTTCCAATGAAATTTTATATGCTCTTAATTTTTCAACCAGAGAATTGCATGCCTACAAATTTAGCGATTTATTAGCATCTGCCAATCCCGGGTCAATGACTCATTTTTCGCAAATAATAACAAATTCGGGAAATACTTATGCTATACAGTTGGGACCTGACGGACGACTTTATACCGGTGTTTTCGGAACTACAGATATGGTGGTTATCGATAATGTAAACGACTATGGAAATACCACCGCAACGAGAATCAGCGGATTATTACCGACAGGCTCTAATTTTCAAGCACGATGCGGTCTACCCAATTTCCCGGGTGAGATTTTCGGCTCCGTTGACAATACTTGTACCCGCTTTTCGGACAACATCTGGTATTTCGGAACTTCAGGAGCCGGGATCGTATTCACTGACGGAGGAGCGGAAAAAGCACCCGAACTTTCGGCCATCGATTCCGAAAAGAATTCGCTGGTCGCTTCGGCCGTCGGTTGCGGTGACAGCCTTCTTTTCTATGCGCAATACAACCATCTTTACAATATGAAAAACGAACCGATGTTAAACGGGGTTCTTTCGGCAGCAACTCCCGCTTCCGACGGATTGGCAGCCTGTTATGTCGGAGGGGGCAAATACTTGGTCTTCTCGGTAAACCCGACGCAAGGCAGTCTGGATTGCCATACCGTGGATATGACCCGCGACAACGGTTACGGAGAAAAGACCGCCTCGACGGTGATCGAAACTTCGGGGATGAGCGAAGCCATCGAAGTCGTTCCGGTTCCGGGCAGCTCCGACGAATACTGGCTGGTATACCGGATGCATTCGGCCAACGAAATGAGAGTTCGCAAAATAACCGGGGGAACAGTCGGAACTTCCGTCTCCTATCCCACGGATGCGTATGCGGGCGGAAATGCAGTTGTATTGCGACCCAACGAAAAATACAATCTGTTGGGACTGATGTTCTCGGATAACCGCATTCTGCTGATGAACTTCGATCCGGTAACGGGAAAGATCGGTTTTCGCACCGACGGCGACATTGCGGTTCCGGATTTGTCGGGCACTTCTTACGGGTTGGAATTCTCTCCCAACGCACAATATATTTATGCTTCGGGCAACGGTTCGGGCTCGAAGATTGCCCAATACAACATCAATTCGGGCGCCTGGAGCGCTTCCTTCGACTACGGCGGTCCCGGAGGAGGGATGAAAATCGGATCCGACGGCAAACTGTACGTAATGCGTCACGGCCGTTTTGTCGGTGTGATCGAAAACCCGGATCAGCCTCTTACGGCCGGAGGTTACAATCAAAACGGTCTCGATCTGGGAGCGGGTACGGAATCTTCCCGGGGATTGTCTTTCTCGACGGGTCTGACCCCTCCTGCGGTTTGTCCTTCCGATCTGAACCTTCCTCCCGTCACGGCCGACGATCACGTTACTGTTTCCCCGATCGACAAGCCATGCGTTGCGGTAACGGTCAACGATTCCGATCCGGACGGTGATTTGTTGAGTCTTTTCGATGCTTATCCGGCCGATCCTTCGGAAACGAGGTTGGAAGTCGGGATCGACGAAACCGCCAACACGGTTTGCGTTCGGTTGAAAGCCGGGGCGACTTTTACTCCGGGAGAACAGATACGGGTGACTTACGTTGTCAGAGACAACAGCCGCAACCTGTTGCCCGAATGTGCGGAAGGGGCGCTGATCGTAACGTTGGAAACGGCTCCCGAAACGGAGTTGACAAATTATCTGGCTTGTGAGGGAGATGCCGTGAACATCTTGATTGTCAATCCCGAAGCCGGGCATGTTTACCGCTGGTACGATTCGGAAACGGGAGGAAACCTTTTTGGAACGGGAAACCCGTACAGCCTTATCAAGAACGATTTGCCGGTACAGACCCTTTGGCTTGAAGTGGAAAAGAACGGCGTTGCGGGCAATTCCCGCATGGGTATCCCCGTTACCCTTGCTTCGAACGAAACGATGTACTGGAGCAAAAATGCCGTCGACAACGACTGGAACAATCCCGACAACTGGGTCGATGCTTCGGGCAGCGCGTTGAACGCGGTTCCGCGTTTGTGCAACGATG
>DAIQOU010000125.1:2659-10515 GCA_036787725.1 Bacteroidales bacterium | reverse complement strand
ATGCCGACATGGTTCCTGTGTCGTCGTTGCCGGGTAATCCGGAAGATTTTGGCTTACCGCGTTGCAAGGATGTCGATCTTTATGGAGGAGATACTCCCGAAGAAGCTTCCAAGATTTTTGATGCAGTATTGAATAATACGGCTACCGGTGCACAGAAAAACGCAGTTATTGCCAATTCTGCAATAACAATAAGAACGGTGGATCCCTCCCTCTCGGTAGAAGATGCGATTGCAAAAGCAAAAGAGTCGATCGAAAGCGGACAAGCTCAACATACATTGGAAAAGTTTTTGGAGATAAATTGCGGATAAAGAAGGACCTTTTTTGAACAGAATGTGAATTTTTAATATTGCATCGATCATGGAAAAGCAAAAACAACCCTTAAAAGAAATCAGAGAGAATATTGCCGGAATTGACCGGGAATTAATACGATTGATTACTAAACGAAGTCAGTATGTACACGAAGAGGCTAAGCTTAGCGGGGAGATTATAACGGTTTCTGAGGACAAAATTATTTCCACGATCAAAGATTGGGCACTCATGGAAGGCTTAAATACAGAAGTGGCCGAAAAGATATTTAGAACCATGATTTCTGCTTTCGTGAAAAAGGAAACGGAGGAAGCGGATCCCTTGTATAAACAAATGATGCAATCTTATTATTAAAAAACGGATATATTATAAATGCATGAGTACTATTTTAGATAAAATAATTGAAAACAAACGTGTCGAAGTCGAGCGGGAAAAGAAAGAAACGGATGTAAAAGAATTGATTTCTTGCCTTTCCGAAAGATCTTCGAAAGGTGCTTTTAAGAATGCCTTGGAATCTTCTTCTACCGGTATAATTGCCGAGTTTAAAAGACGTTCTCCTTCTAAAGGATGGATTTTCGAAAATGCTCGCATTGAAGAGGTCGTACCTCTTTATTCTCAAAACGGAGCAAGTGCGATTTCAATTCTTACCGATTCTGTGTTTTTTGGAGGAACGATTGAGGATTTGAAAAAGGGGCGCCAATTGGTAAAAACTCCGTTGTTAAGGAAGGAATTTGTAATTGATGAATATCAATTGTATCAAGCGGCTGTTTCGGAGGCGGATGCCATATTGTTAATTGCTTCTGCTTTAACGGTGAAAGAAACCCGCCTATTGGCTAAAAAAGCGAATGAATTGGGATTGGATGTCCTGTTGGAGATTCACAATGAAAAGGAATTGGATCATCTCAATGAATATGCGGATGTTATAGGAGTCAATAATCGTAATTTGAGTACATTTGTAACTGATGTCGGGGTATCCTTTGAGTTGGCAGGTAAGATACCCGCAGAATTTACAAAAATATCCGAGAGTGGAATTTCACGTTCTCAAACGGTTAAAGACTTACGGCAAGCGGGTTACCGAGGATTTTTGATGGGGGAGAATTTTATGAAAACAGCGAATCCGGGAAAAGCCTTACAACTGTTCATTGATGAATTGACCTGATTTTATTAATTACGTTATGAATAAAAGAATAGTTTTACTCGTTTTTTTACTCTGCTGTTTAACAGGCCGGGTATTCACACAGGAGCAAGAGGCTCGTTTGTTACGTTTTCCTGCGATTCATGGAAATCAATTGGTATTCAGTTATGCCGGTAATTTATATACGGTATCGGCAACCGGCGGATTGGCTCGTAAATTAACCAATGATCCCGGCTATGAAATGTTTGCCCGCTTTTCACCGGACGGAAAACAATTGGCATTTACCGGACAATATGACGGAAATACGGAAGTATTTCTGATGCCGGCTCAAGGCGGCGAACCGGTGAGGCTTTCTTATACGGCAACACTAAACCGTGACGATATTTCCGACCGGATGGGTCCCAATAACATTGTATTGACTTGGAAAGATTCGGAAAATATAGTATACCGTTCTCGGATGAAATCATTCAATGATTTTAAGGGGAAATTATATACCGTTTCCGTTTCCGGCGGATTATCGGAAGAATTGCCTTTACCGGCCGGCGGCTTTTGTTCTTTTTCTCCGGACAAGTCTAAACTGGCTTATAATCGGGTATTCCGTGAGTTCAGAACGTGGAAATATTATCAAGGCGGAATGGCGGATGATATTTGGGTTTATGATTTCAATACCAAAACAACGGAAAACATTACCAATAATCCCCATCAGGATATTTGTCCCATGTGGATAAACAACCGGATTTATTTTATTTCGGACCGCGATCGGATTATGAATCTTTTTTATTACGATCCGGAAACCAAGGAGACAAAAAAAGTTACTGATTTTAAGGAGTATGATATTAAGTTTCCGAGTGTCGGAGACCGATTGATTGTCTTTGAGAATGGAGGATATATTTATTCTTTTGACCCGGTTACCGAAAAAACAAACAAGATACCGGTAACTATTCGGGAAGATTTGGGGGGAGGAAGAACTCAATTGAAAGATGCATCCCGATTGATCCGGGGCGTCGACTTGTCCCCCGACGGTAAACGACTGGTTGTCAACGCCCGAGGAGATGTATATACCGTTCCGGTAAAATCAGGAATTACCCGCAATATTACCGAGACATCGGGAGTTCACGAACGGGATGCTCAATGGTCGCCTGACGGAAAAATGATCGCTTATATTTCAGACGCTACCGGAGAAGATGAAATCTATATCCGGAATGAAAACGGATTAAGTGACCCTATCCAATTGACGAAGAACAGTGATACTTATAAGTATGGATTCAATTGGTCACCCGATAGCAAGAAAATAGTATGGAGCGATAAAATGCAACGCTTGCGTTATATCGATGTGGAATCGAAAAAAATAACGGAAGTGGATCGGACTCCGGACGGAGAACTGCGAGATTTCAACTGGTCGCCCGACAGTCGTTGGATTACCTATACTTATCCGCGGACCGGAACCACCTCCGTAATTATTATTTTCAATACCGAAACCGGTAAAAAAGAACAGGTAACGGATGAATGGTTTGATTCGTACAGGTCTTCGTTCAGTAAAGACGGAAAATACCTTCTGTTTGTTTCTTCGCGGAGTTTTACACCTCAGTACAGTTGGACGGAATGGAATCATATTTATACCAATATGAATAAACTCTATTTAGTTCCGCTTCAAAAGAAGACTCCTTCTCCTTTTGCTTACGAAAACGATGAAGTGTCTTTGCCTAAGGATACGACAGAGGATAAAAGTAAACCGGGAAAGAAAGAACCTGAAACATTTCGGGTAGAAATTGATTTTGAAGGAATAAAAGGTCGTTCGTTGGAGTTGCCGACACCGGCGGGTTCCTATGGAACAGCGTTTTGTGTGGATGAAAATGTCTACTATGTTCGTTCCGGGGAAACAGGAGCTCGTTTTCATCTGTTTGATCTTAAAAAGAAAAAAGAAACCGAATTAGGGAATTTTATGCCTCTTGCTCTTACTCCCGATTATAAGAAAATAGCGGTTCGTTCGGGAAGCAATTATGCCGTGATTGATTTGCCCAAGGCGAAAATGAATCCGGAGCAATTTGTAAATATGGCAGATGTGAAGACTGTCGTCAACCTGAGAGAGGAATGGAATCAGATCTATAACGAATGTTGGCGCCAGATGCGTGATTTCTTTTATGATCCCGGTATGCACGGAACGGATTGGAATAAGATACGTACCAAATACGAACCGTTGGTTGCTTATGTGAATGACCGGAATGATTTGAATTATATAATAGGAGAAATGATCGGAGAACTCAATTGCGGGCATGCTTATATTGCGGGAGGAGACAGAACCTCTCCGCAGCGGGTAAAAACCGGATTATTGGGAGCCGAATTGAGTCGGGACCCGTCGGGGTATTATAAAATAGAACGAATTTTGGAAGGCCGTAACTGGTCCGAGTCCCTCCGTTCTCCGTTGACCGAAATCGGAATAGATGCTCAAGAAGGAGACTTTATCCTCACTGTGAACGGAAAGTCAACAAAGAATATGAATGATATTTACGCAAGTTTATATGATAAAGCTGGAAAATTGGTGGAATTGACCTTAAATTCAAAACCGGTTGAAAGCGGTTCTCGGAAGGCGCTCGTTAAATTGACCGACAGTGAAGCTTCGTTGTATTATTTTAATTGGGTTCAAAATAATATAAAGAAAGTGGAAGAAGCTACTGACGGCCGGATCGGGTATATTCATATTCCCGATATGGGTCCCGACGGATTAAACGAATTTGTGAAATATTACTATCCTCAATTGAATAAGAAAGGATTGATCATCGATGATCGCGGAAACGGTGGAGGAAATGTATCTCCGATGATTATCGAACGATTAAGGCGCGAATTGGTCATGATGGCAGTTCCACGCAACGGAACACCTTCCCCAAAGCCCGGAGGAATGATGGCCGGTCCCAAAGTATTGTTGTTGGATAATTATTCTGCTTCCGACGGCGATTTATTTCCTTATCAGTTTAAGTTCTATAAGCTGGGCAAAACAGTGGGAGTACGTTCGTGGGGCGGAGTAGTCGGCATCCGGGGCAGTTTGCCCATTATTGATGGCGGATCATTGAATCGGCCCGAATTTGCTCATTATGATGCGGAAGGGAAACAATTTGTTATTGAAGGATACGGCGTGGACCCGGATTATCGGGTGGATAATGATCCGGCAAAAGAATACGCCGGAGAAGATCAACAGTTGAATAAAGCGATTGAATTGATTTTGGAGGATTTGAAAAGTAATCCCGGCACTTATCCCGGCGTTCCCGATTATCCGAAAAAATAAGTTTAACGGTTGATCGAATGTATATTAAAGTATGCGGGATGAAAGATCCCGAAAACATAAGGTCGTTAACCGACCTTCCGATACACTTTATGGGCTTGATTTTTTATCCTCGGTCTCCCCGGTATGCGGGAGACCGGGAGCCTTTAATGCTTCGAGTATTGCCGGATATCATTCGAAAGGTGGGAGTGTTTGTAAATGAAGCTCCGGATATCGTAATTAATCATATTGATCGTTTCGAACTGAATTATGTTCAATTACACGGGAATGAATCTCCGGAGTACATTGACCTGTTACGTTCGAAAAAGGAAGTAGGGATCATCAAAGCTTTCAGTATTTCCGGAAAGCAAGATCTTAAAGCGGTAGAAATGTATGGAGATGGTTGCGATTATTTCCTTTTCGATACAAAAACACCCGGTTACGGAGGATCCGGACTGCAATTCGATTGGAACATATTGACAGAATATAACGGAAATATTCCATTTTTTCTCAGTGGAGGAATATCCGTTGCCGATGCAGAGAGGATAAAAGAAATAGATCATCCTCAATTATATGCATTAGACTTGAACAGTAAATTTGAAATAAGTCCCGGGATAAAGGACATATCATTAATAAATCAATTTATAAAACAAATAAATGATGAACAGAATTAATTCCCTTTTTGAAAAGAAAAAAAATAATATCTTGTCGGTTTATTTTACCGCAGGTTTTCCTCAATTAAACGATACGGTTTCGGTAATTAAAGAACTGGAAGCAGCCGGAGCGGACTTACTGGAGATCGGGATTCCGTTTTCGGATCCCATGGCCGACGGTGTTGTGATCCAAAACAGCAGTACGGTGGCATTACGGAATGGTATGAGCCTGAAGAAGTTATTCGAACAATTGGAAAATATCCGTTCCGAAGTCCATATCCCTTTGATTATGATGGGGTATTTAAATCCGCTGATCAGTTACGGATTTGAACAGTTTTGTCAAGATTGCAGTCGGGTGGGGGTAGACGGTATGATCATTCCCGATCTCCCTTTTAAAGATTATTTGGAAGAGTATAAACCCATAGCAGAGAAATATCAATTGAAGATGATTATGCTGATTACACCCGAAACCTCCGAAGATCGCATTCGACTGATTGATGAGCATACGGATGGTTTTATTTATATGGTTTCCTCGGCCGCCACCACCGGTATGCAGAATAACTTTGATCATCAAAAACAGGAATATTTCCGACGGATCAATGCTATGAACCTTCGCAATCCAAGGTTAATAGGATTTGGAATTTCCAATAAATCAACGTTGGATGCTGCTATGGAAAATTCATCGGGAGCTATTATCGGAAGTAAATTTATTGCATTGTTGGACCGGGAAAAAGAGGTAAAAAAGGGAGTTAAAGCATTGATGACGGCTCTTGCCGAATGAAACCCGGAAGAATCGTGTCCGTTATTTCGGCCGGAATGCTTACCTTTGCTTTTATAAATTAAAGACATTCTTATGAAATATGTATTGTTAACGATGACTATCCTTTGCAGTTCCGTATTTTGTTCGGCACAAGAAGATACCGTGAAAGGATATGTTTTTTCTACTATTAAAGAAGTGCCTGTTACCTCGGTCAAAAATCAAGCCGCTTCCGGTACGTGTTGGTGTTTTTCCGGATTGGGTATGGTTGAAGCCGATTTACTTCGTATGGGAAAGGGTACCTGCGATTTATCCGAAATGTTTATTGTTTATAACAATTATTTCGATAAAGCCCTGAAGTATGTACGGATGCATGGAACCGTTAATTTTTCTCCCGGAGGATCGTTTGCCGATGTGTTCGACGGTATTCGTGAATACGGATTGGTTCCCGAATCGGTGATGAACGGACTGAATTACGGAGAAGAAAATCACCGACACGGAGAATTGGATGCTTTATCGGAAGCGTATGTAAAAGCATTGATTAAAAATCCGAATCGTAAATTATCGAGTGTATGGCAAGAAGGATATAAGGGAATCTTGAATGCTTATTTGGGAAAAGCGCCCGAGAAATTTACGTATGAAGGAAAAGAGTATACACCCCATAGTTTTGCCAAGTCATTGGGTATCGATGCCGATAACTATATTTCTTTCACTTCGTTTACACATCATCCTTTTTATGAGCCTTTTGTAGTGGAGGTTCCCGATAATTGGCGCTGGGCCTTGTCCTATAATGTTCCGATGGAAGAGATGATGAGTATTATGGATCAAGCATTGGAAAAAGGATATACGGTAGCTTGGGCAGCAGATGTCAGCGAAACGGGATTTACGAGGAAAGGCATTGCTGTGGTCCCTGATTTCAAAGCGAAAGAAGTTGGAACGGACGAAGCTCATTGGTTGGGTTTAAGCGAAAAAGAACGTCAAGATTATATGACCGATCCGAAAGAACCGGCACCCGAGTTGAATATTACTCAAGCCATGCGTCAAGAAGGTTTTGATAATTATCAGACCACGGACGACCACGGCATGTTGATTTACGGAACAGCCAAAGATCAAAAGGGCAATCGTTATTATATGGTAAAAAATTCATGGGGAACCGATAATACATATAAAGGTACCTGGTATGCATCCGAAGCTTTTGTAAAGTATAAAACAATCAGTTTTGTTGTTCATAAGGATATATTAAGTAATGATTTAAAAAAGAAATTGAAACTGAATTGATGTCATTGATTCGTATTGTCTGTATTATTGTCGGTACGATCAGCCTTATATTGGGAGTTGTCGGAATTTTTGTTCCCTTGTTGCCGACAACTCCTTTTCTGTTATTGACTGCTTATCTTTATTTAAAGGGATCTCCCAAATGGTATGACCGGTTGATTTCTCAACCGAAGTTGGGTCCTTATATTCTGAATTACCAAAAAAATAAAGTAATTCCCAAACGGGTGAAGATCACGTCACTTACTTTTCTGTGGGCAAGTATTTTATTTTGTATATTTTTTGTGGTTCCATCTCTTTGGCTGAAAATTCTTTTGCTGCTGATTGCCGTTGGTGTATCTATTCATATTCTTCGGCTACGCACCAAATAAAAGGAGCTTTACAAATTGATTTTCAGCGAGTTTTATGTCTTCAAAAATTACTCTTGATCTCTTTCAAAAGAGAACTTGATCAATTAAGCAAGAGATCAAGTTCTCT
>DAIQOU010000125.1:0-2559 GCA_036787725.1 Bacteroidales bacterium | reverse complement strand
TCTTGATCTCTTTCAAAAGAGAACTTGATCAATTAAGCAAGAGATCAAGTTCTCTTTTATACTCATTTTATTCTCTTCATCTTTTCCTTCCGTATCTCAGAACTTTTACCTGAAAATTAATAAAGTGATCGAAATAATTACAAAAATAGTTGTATGACTATAAAAATAGTTGTATGTTTGTGACATGGAAAGTAAAGAACTGACAAAAGCCGAAGAACAAGTAATGCAATACCTTTGGAAAATAGGCAAAGGTTTTCTAAAAGACATTGTGGATCAATTCCCTCCTCCGGGACCTGCTTATACTACGGTTTCAACCGTGATCAGGGTATTGGTGAAGAAAGGATTTATCGGATACAATGTGTATGGGAAAATTCATGAATATTATCCGTTGGTGTCTAAGAATGAGTATTTTCGGGATCATGTAAAATCAATTATCACTAATTATTTTCATGGTTCGGCCCCCGAGTTCGCATCTTTTTTTGCGAATGAGCAAATGAAACTTTCGGAACTGGAAGAAATAAAACAAATGATTGAAGAGAAGATTAATGCAATAAAATCAAAAAAATAGATTCATGGAAACTTACGGATGGTACATACTGAAAGTAAGTGTATGTATAATGGTGTTTTATGGTTTTTATGCATTGATACTCCGCAATTATACTTTTTTCTTGCTCAACAGGTTTTATTTAATGTTGGGTCTATTTCTTTCTTTTATTATTCCTGTTTTGAAGTTTTCAATAGATGAAAGCTCCTCAACCGGTGTATTATTAAATAATATACCTCTCTTGTTGAGTGAGCCGGAATATGATTTTTTTCAACCTTATTATTTTTCGCATCATGTAACAATCAGTTATTCGGCAATATTGTCGATAATCTATTTTACCGGACTGTCGGTCTTGTTCTTCAAACTTTTATTTTCCATAAAAAGGATTATTCGGACAGGTAATCATTCGCAAATGCATCGAATAGGCCGGAAGAGGATTATTAAAACGGATTCGAATTTACCCTTTTCTTTTTTTAATTGGATTTTTTTACCCGAAGGCGAAAATAATCCATTAATAATTGAGCATGAAATGGCTCATGTACGTCAATTCCATTGGGTCGACCTGCTGTTGATGGAGATTGTTTCCGTGTTGCTTTGGTTTAATCCTTTTGTCATTCTTTACAAGAAATCGTTAAAGCTGCAACATGAATACCTTGCGGATAGAAGTGTTATTCAAGGTAAAAATCCGATAGGATATCTTCAATGCATGTTAAAGCAGGTTGAAAAGGTCAGTCTTAACGGAATTATCAGTCAATTTTATTGTAAAACAACAAAAAAACGTATCGTTATGATCACAAAAAATAAAACATCAATTAAGTATTTGGGAATATATT
Organism: Bacteroidales bacterium; assembly: GCA_036787725.1. GTDB lineage: Bacteria > Bacteroidota > Bacteroidia > Bacteroidales > Azobacteroidaceae > DAIQOU01. The sequence continues at coordinate 1,182 of DAIQOU010000125.1, read as the reverse complement.
TGTTAATGGTTCCGCTTGCGAGTCTGCTGTTGTTTTCGTTTTCCAATCCTACAGTAGCGATTGCCCAACCTACAAGTGAAGTGATTGAGAACTGGTTGGTTCGGCCGTCCATTTATCCGGTTGATTCAAAAAAAATAAAGGGGATTGCCCAATATGGCGAACGCATAAATCCCATAACAAAGAAAAAACATTTTCATTCCGGAATCGATCTTGCCATTCCGGAGGGACAAGAGGTAATAGCAACTGCCGGAGGAGTGGTTGTTAAGGCTCAATTTGATTCAAAAAAAGGGAATTATGTTGTAATAAATCATAACGAATCATTTTCCACTCTTTATTCTCATCTCAAAAGTATATCGGTAGAGGTAGGCAAACAATTGGAAAAGGGACAAATAATCGGTTATTCGGGTAATACCGGATACTCAACGGGGCCTCATTTGCACTATGAAATAACCAAAAACGGAAATCATGTAGATCCCTTGGATTATTTGCCCAAATGAATTGATCGAGTAGGAGGGTGATTTCGCAAGACCCGTACTTTTGAAATACCCTCTTATTTCGGGACTTTGATTTTTTGTAATCAGCAGAAAGAAAAAAAGGAAAGTTCGAAATAGAAAAAGTGTTTTAGCTTCTACTTTTTTGTGTTTTCTTGCATTCCGGTTTGAAGCGCTTTTTCTAAATACTCTTTTAATACCAATGCGTGATTATGGTCCTTGCTTTTAGCAGCATATAACAAGGTCACTGTATCGTACGGCCGTATCTTTTCCACAAACGCTTTTACCGGATCGGAATGAGCAAGTTCTTTTTGGTACATTCCGCGAAATTCGTTCCACCGGTTATCCGGATCTTCATGGAACCATTTTCTCAATTCATTGGAAGGAGTAATGTCTTTTTCCCATAAATCATATCGGAAGGATTCTTTTTTCATTCCCCTGGGCCATAAACGATCTGCAAAGATGCGGAAACCGTCGCTTTTTTCAGGATCTTCGTATACTCTTTTTATATTTATTTTTGCCATATCCGGTAATTTCATCTAAACTACTTATGAACAACAACTGAGGCGGAAGTTTGGTTTAAATATTTTTCTTTCGATCCTGTGTTTTTTGTTTGTATAAAGAACGAACGTTTCTCGAATTTCAATCTCGTTTGTAATTAAAATACCTGTTCCCTGCTCAGTTTTTTCCT
>DAIQOU010000124.1:1766-10565 GCA_036787725.1 Bacteroidales bacterium | reverse complement strand
CTGAACAATTGGCATTTACATTACACTCTTCCTTTTAATAACATTAATTAACACTTTTCTTGATTGAATAATATAGATAATAGCTATATTTGCATTCATAAAGAAAAGGCCTTTTCTGTAATTAGTAGTAACAAATTAAATTTAAAGCAATATGTTAAAATATTATTTGGTCGAAAATGTTTTGACCGACCAGCCCGAAGATTACAGGGCTATGACTCAGAGTTCCGATACTTACGACAAGAACAAGTTTATTAAACGCTTGCTGGGAAAAGGTACGTTAGTAACCGAAACGGATGCCGTCGCGGTACTGAATGCCATTGAAAGTACTGTAGCTGATATTTTAGATGAAGGAAGCACCATCAATATGCCGTTATTTAACACTTCTTTCTCCGTTTCCGGTGTCTTTGAAGGCCCGCTCGATTCCTTTGATGCAAACCGGCATAAGTTGAATGTCAACATTACCAAAGGCACGCTATTCAAAAGCCTCGAAAAGTCGATCGTATTTGAAAAAACGCATGCCGTAGCCAAGGCGCCTCAGGTATTGGAACTGAAAGACGTTTTTTCGAATAAGCTCAACGAAGAGCTGACTCCCGGCGGAGTAGTGGAGCTGAAAGGGTATAACCTTAAAATAGCCGGCGATCATTCGGACTGCGGGTTATGGTTTGTTTCGGAATCGGGAACCTCTATAAAATCGGATATAATAATTCAGAACAAACCTTCTGTGGTGATTGCCATGATCCCTACCGTCCCTTCCGGTAATTATCGGGTGAAGTTGGTTACTCAATATGCAAGCGGACATAATCTGATAACTCCCAAGGTATTTATTTCTTCTCAGAGCTATGCAGTAAGTTAATGGCAGTTTCTTGTTTTTTATTTGGTTAATTTGAAGAGAGCGGTCGACCGATGTATTTATATCGGCTGACCGTTTTCTTTTGTTATATTTTTCTTCTGCCGGTTAAAGATTGCATATTATATACTTTCCATTATCTAAATATTGATTACATTTGTATTTCAAACAGATTTAATTATGAATAAGTTAACAAACAATCAATGGTTGTATATCCTTCACGAAGGATTGGCCATCCAATGTGTATCAAGAAAAACGACAGGCAATCAACCTCTGTATGCTTTGAACATGGGAGAAAGTTTCGGAATAGCTCAGTTAAAGAAACCGGCCATCCCTCGGGAGTGGGAAAATAAGCTGAACGATACGCTTCGCTTGCTCTTTTCGCTTTCGGATGTCAAAGACAGGATGCTCTTGTTGGTAACGGGGGTAGCACCTAGTGCTCCGGAGTACATATCGACTTTTTCCAAGTGTGCGGGAGGAGGCAAAAGACAGGTAGCCCGTATTTCTTTAGCCGGTGAAACGCCGGAGACCGTAAAGAGGTGGATCTTGAAGTCTATTCCGGTTTATTCCGGTATCTTGCCCGAAAGCGGATTCGAAAAGTAATTTGTTTGTTGAAGAGTCAACGGCAAAGCGATCCGGAAGATCGGTTTGCCGTTTTTCATTGATTATATCTCTTCTGCTTATCCGAATATTTCTCCGGAAAATCTTAACTTTGCAGCTTGATCTTAAAAAAGAAAGTTACACGGAATGCAAGAATGGTTGATTGATATATTGAGGAATCCTCAAACCGGGAATCGCCTTCGACCGGTGCCAACCGCCGGAAATTTAGAGGACGAACAAACCGGAGTTGCTTTTCCGGTAAAAGAGAATATTCCTGTTTTTACAGAGATTCAACGGAACGAACAAACGGATCTGCATAAAAAGTTAGGGACTGAATTTGATTATATCGATCATTATCAAACAGATGCCGAATTCTTTGATTATTTCGAAGAAGATGACAATCCGGCAACCGTTCATGACTTGAAGCGTTTTCGGCAAAGTGTCCTGAAGCGAATCCCCAAGCAGTCCCGGCGGATATTGGATGTAGGATGCGGGAAGGCATGGGTGGCAGAAGCCATGATTGCCGAAGGGAAACAGGTTGTTTCGTTGGATATTGCATTTGCCAATACCTCCAAAGCATTGCAACGCATTCCCTCTCCGTCGCATGCAGCGGTTATCGCCGATGTTTACAACTTACCTTTTCCCGAACATACATTTGATTGTGTCACGGCTTGCGAAATCATGGAACATACATACGATCCCGCTCTGTTTGTCGAAAAGTTATGGCGGATCGTAAAGCCCGGGGGAACATTGATTATTTCGGTTCCTTATAAAGAAAAGATCAAGTATAACCTTTGTATTCATTGTAACCGGCCTACCCCCGAAAACGCCCATTTGCATTCTTTCGACAAAAAGAAATTGGAAAAATTGTCGCGGCAACCGGATGCGGAACGAATAGAGATAAAACCGGTGGGGAATAAAGTACTCGTCCAATTGCGTACTCACCTGCTGTTTCGACATACCGGCTTTAAGTGTTGGAATGCAATGGATTCGTTGGCTTCGCATGTTCTGGACAAAGCATACCGGGTAATCCTGGTGATGAAGAAAAAATGAGAACCGGGTTTAAAAAGAATGTTTATAGTACCCGGTCACAAAGTTCATAAACTTTTCTACCAATCCGTTTTGTTGCCCGTGAGGATAAATGAAGTTAAAATAACGGGTCAGTTCAAGTCCTTCGATATCTATGATTTTAAACTCGTTGTTTGCCAATTCTTTCCCGGCTGCATAGATGGAGATTAATCCTACGCAATCAGAATGTTCCAGGAAGTTTTTAATAATTTCGGAACCTCCCAAATGCATTACGATATTCAGATCTTTGAGTTTAATGCCGTGTTTGGCGAGTTTTTCGACAATCACTTCCAACGTCCCCGAACCGATTTCCCGAAGGACCAGCGGGATGGTTTTCAGCTCCTCCATTCGGATAGAATCCCGTGCGGCAAGCGGGTGAGAAATGCGGACAACGGCCACTATTTCGTCGCGCATGAAAGGAATGTATTTGAGTTCTTTTTTCTTGGAACTTCCTTCCACGATTCCGAGGTCCATTTCTTTATTCAGTACACCTTTTTCGATCTCTACCGTATTTTTATTTTGCAGAAAAATACGGATGTCGGGATGTTGTTTGTTGAATTCGGCGAGAACGGGAGGCAACAGGTACTGTCCGATGGTTGTACTGGTTCCCAGCCGGAGATCTCCCGAAAACGATTGTTTCAACATGCCGAGTTCATAAAGTAGCTTACTTTCCTGTTCAGTCATAAATTCGGCATAATTTAACAATAATTGCCCCGCTTTCGTAAGAGAAAGGCCGCTTTTGTTTCTTTCGAACAAACTGATACCAAGTGTTTTCTCCAATTCTTTGATATTTTTGGTTACGGCAGGTTGAGTAATGTACAACTCTTCCGCAGCTTGGGTGAAGCTGAGGTTTAAGGCAGCGGCCCGGAAGACCCGGAGGCGGAAATGCAACATAACGGTTTAAATCTGAAATTCGGATGTAAAGTAATAAAAAATAAAAAGACATAACACCCGGTTATCCCGCATAAAAATAAAAAAAGAATACTTTCCCTATATGTATCGTACTTTTGTATTGAACTTTATAAAGAAACGACATGCAGTTAAAAATTGGAAAATACAGTAGCTTATTGGGAATTTTATTGGTTATTTTATTCTCTTTTATTGCTTTTTTCTTATCGGGTACGGTCTTTTTCCGGTCTTTATCATTGAGCCCTTTAATAATCGGTATTTTATTGGGGATGATTTACGGAAATACGTTAAAAAAATATCAACCGCAACAATGGACTCCCGGGATTGTATTTTGTTCGAAAAAGATACTTCGGCTGGCCGTTATTCTGTACGGATTCAAACTGACCTTTCAGCATATAGTTCAAATAGGTCCGACAGCGGTTTGTTTTGATTTGATCATCGTAATAGGAACCGTTCTGATCGGGTTGGGTTTAGCCAAACTGCTGAAAATCGACTTTGAGACCTCTCTTCTGACCGCTACCGGAAGCGCGGTATGCGGAGCGGCCGCTGTATTGGGAACCGAATCCGTATTGAATAATCCTCCTTATAAGACGGCCATTGCCGTTTCTACCGTAGTTGTATTCGGCACTCTCTCCATGTTTTTATATCCATTGATTTACAGATCCGGGTTTATTGAATTATCTTCGGAACAATGGGCCGTGTATGCCGGGGGAACCATTCATGAAGTAGCGCATGTAGTAGGTGCCGGAAATGCCATGGGTGAAGCGGTTGCTTCTCCGGCGATTATAGTAAAGATGATTCGGGTCATCTTTTTAGCACCTCTTCTGCCGGTTTATTCTTTTTTTCTGAGAAAACGAAAAGCGACCGGAGAGAAATCGGACCGTTCTTTCTTTTCTGCTATTCCTTGGTTCGCTTTCGGATTTATATTGGTCATTGGTTTTAATTCCCTACATTTGTTGCCGAATCCTGTAGTGGAAGGTATCAATGAGGCAGATTCTTTTTTATTGACCATGGCCATGACGGCTCTCGGGATGGAAACCGATTTTAAGAAGTTCAAAGAAGCCGGTTTGAAGCCTTTTTTGCTGGCGTTGTTGCTGTTTGTTTGGCTGATGGTGGGGGGATATTTTATTGTCAGGAATCTTATCGGTTACTTTTAACTTCCGGAGCCATCCGGCTGCAGAGTAAACCGGAGTTTTAATAATTTATCGGATGATACGTATGATTGAAGAAATTAAGATATCAAAAGCGGAATACGAGGAGTTGGATGCTGTATTGCATCTCCAGAAAAAAGCTTTTTTGTCGGAAGCGGAATTGTATAATAACTATGAAATTGAACCTCTTCTGCAAACAATCGATTCGATAAAAGCAGATTATAAAGATCATTTATTCTTAAAAGCAGTCTTTCGGGGAAATATAGTCGGTTCGATAAAAGCGCGGGACCAAAACGGATATTGTTGGGTCGGCAAATTAATGGTTCATCCCGACTTCAGGGGAAGGGGTGTCGGACGAAAGTTAATGAATGAAATAGAAACCTTCTTTCCTTCGGTTACTTCTTTTTTTCTTTTCACAGGTTCGAAAAGTGTGAAGAATATAGGGTTGTACGAGTCGTTGGGTTACAGGAAAAAGGACGAATTTTATGATGATCGTAATCCGGGCGTGGTGTTGATTAAAATGGTAAAAGAGAAGACTTTTTCATCTTAAATAATAAAATAAAGAATCCGTTCGACAGGTTCTTTATTGATTGTTGTTTATATTGAAATTTTGTGGTTATAAGTCGTCATATGCCGGTCGAAAAATGATTACCTTTGTTGTTTCCCTTTTACGAAAAAAGGATTGAATTAACAAACAAACCCAAACAGAAATGAATAACTTTATTTTTCAGAATCCCGTAAAGTTGATTATGGGAAAAGGAATGATTGCGCGATTAACCAAGGAAATTCCTATCGATAAACGCATCATGATCACTTTCGGAGGCGGAAGCGTTAAGAAGAACGGAGTCTACGATCAAGTAAAAGAAGCGTTGAGGGATCATTATACGGTAGAATTTTGGGGTATTGAGCCCAACCCTGCGGTCGAAACTCTCCGAAAAGCAATAGAACAAGGAAAAGCAGAGAAAATAGATTACCTGTTGGCCGTAGGAGGCGGTTCGGTCATTGACGGAACAAAATTGATCGCTGCCGGTATTCCTTACGAAGGGGATGCTTGGGAAATTGTATTGAAAGGGCGACCCGATTGGAAAACCGTTCCATTGGCAACGGTTTTGACCCTTCCCGCTACCGGTTCGGAAATGAATGCCGGGGCTGTAATCTCCAATCATACCGAACGGTTGAAGTTTGCTTTTACTTCCGATTTTCCCATTTTTTCCATTCTTGATCCGGAAGTGACTTTTACCCTTCCTACCAATCAGATCGCCAACGGGATTATCGACACGTTTGTACATGTGATGGAACAATACCTTACCGTTCCGGGAGTGAATCGCTTAATTGATCGTTGGGCTGAGGGCATTTTGCAAACGTTGATAGAGATTGCTCCGATCATTCGCAATAATCAGCATGATTATGATGCGATGGCCGATTTCATGTTTTCTGCCACCATGGCGCTTAACGGTATTCTGGGAATGGGCGTACCTCAAGATTGGGCCACCCATATGATAGGACATGAGCTGACCGCATTGCACGGATTGTCTCACGGACATACCTTGGCTATGGTATTACCGGGAATGATGCATGTATTGAGTGACCGGAAAGGCGAAAAAATACTTCAATACGGCGAACGGGTTTGGGGAATCACGGAAGGTTCCCGGACAGAACGTATTGATGAGGCTATCCGTAAAACGGATGAATTTTTCCGTTCGTTGGGAGTTACTACCCGGTTGAGTGAAGAAGGAATAGGAGAAGAAACCATCCGAGAAATAGAGCGGCGTTTTAATGAAAGGGGCTCGGCTTTTGGCGAAAACGGAAACGTAGACGGAACGATGGCCGGAAGAATATTACGGGAACGTAAGTAAAAGTCTTTATTTGTCCGATCAGTCGGGCCTTTAAATACCGGGCAGGTCAAAATTAGTTTTGATCTGCCTTTTGTTTTCAAGCCTTTTTTATAAATTTGATCTTTTGTTGAACCATTGATATTAATACATTATGAAAATCCTAAAAGTTATCCCGGTGGTCGGTTGTCTCTTCCTTTTTGTTTCGTATGCATTCCCCGGTTTGAAAGAAGAAAATTCGTTACGTATTATGTCTTATAACGTCCGGAATTGTCGCGGGATGGACGAAAAGACCGATTACGACCAGGTGGCAACTGTTATTAACCGGGCGCTTCCCGATGTGGTGGCACTTCAGGAATTGGACAGCGCTTCTCAACGGAGCAACGGAGCGGTTGTTTTAGATGAATTGGCAAAGAGAACATGTATGTATCCGTCTTACGGTGCAGCCATTGATTTTCAAGGGGGTAAATACGGGATCGGAATGTTGTCCAAACAAAAACCGTTGCAAGTTAAAGTACTTCCTTTGCCGGGAAGAGAAGAAAAGCGTGCTTTGTTAATAGCCGAGTTTGATCGTTATTATGTGTGTTGTACTCATTTTTCATTGACCAAAGAAGATCGGTTGCAATCGGTATCTCTTATTTTTGAAGCGATTAAAGACATTACAAAACCCTTATTTTTAGCAGGAGATATGAATTCAGCCGGTAATTCGCCGGTCCAACGTACATTACAAAAGAAGTTCACTGTCTTGAATGATGTGAAGCAACCGACATTTCCTTCGGATAAACCGGTGGAGTGTATTGACTATATCTATGCCTATGAACAGGCTTCCCGGAGTTATTCCGTATTGTCCCGGGAAGTCATGAATGAACCTCTCGCATCCGATCATCGTCCTTTATATGCGGATGTGCGATTGAAGGCAGATAAAGAAGCTATATTCAGAACGAAACCTTATTTGCAGAATCCTACCGACAACGGAATGACTGTTTCTTGGTTTACCAATGTTCCGGTTCACAGTTGGGTAGAATACGGATCGGACGGACGGTTGGATCAACGGGCCGAACTGATTGTTGACGGACAGGTGATCTGCAACAATAAGCATCATAAAATCCGATTGAAGAATCTGCAACCCGGAGCCACTTACCAATACCGTGTATGTTCTCGTGAGATACTGTTATATGAAGCATATAAAAAGGAATTTGGAGAAACGGTTTATTCGGACGTCTACTCATTTACGATGCCCTCCGTTCACGACAGTGATTTTACGGCCGTTGTATTTAACGATATTCATAAAAACAATGCATTGATGGGTCGTTTTGCCGAAATATTGGCCATTATTCCCTATGATTTTGTCGTTTTTAACGGCGATTGTATTGATGATCCGAAAAATGAATCGGAAGCAGTAGGATTTCTTTCTTATATGAATAATAAAGTTCATGCCGAAAGGTTTCCCGTATTTTATATGAGAGGAAATCATGAAATACGGAACGCTTATTCCATTCAATTGAGGGAATTATTTGACTATGTAGGCGATAAAACTTACGGGGCTTTCAATTGGGGAGATACCCGTTTTGTGATGTTGGATTGCGGAGAGGATAAGCCCGACAGTACTTCGGTTTATTACGGACTAAACGATTTTGAAGGACTGCGGAAAGATCAGGTTGTATTTCTTCGGAAAGAATTGGAAAGCGACTCTTTTAAAAAGGCCGAACGTAAAATATTGATTCATCATATCCCTATTTACGGCATGCCGAAAGAAGAATATAATCCTTGTTTGGAGTTATGGGGAGATTTGTTATCCCGGGCTCCTTTTGATGTTTGCCTCAATGCTCACACTCACCGTTTTGCTTATCATCCTTCCCGTTCTGTCGGCAATCATTTCCCGGTAGTGATCGGAGGGGGAAACAGACCGGAAACGGCAACTATGATGATATTGCAAAAAAAAGGAAAAAGCTTGAGTTTACGTGTATTGGATATAAATAATATGGAAAAACTGAATTTAGATTTATAAGAATTTGTCCTCCCGGCGAATCGTATTAAATTTGCAGCCTTATTTTATAAAGAATAAATTAGTTTTATCCATACCATGATTGAACAATTACACACACAAAAACGCATCGATATTGCTGATGTCCTAAGGGGATTGGCTGTAATGGGAATTATTATATTGCACAGTATTGAGCATTTTAATTTCTATTCTTTTCCCGATACTTCCGAACAATGCCGGTTTCTTAATTTTACAGATAAGGCTGTATGGGATTCTCTTTTCTTTATGTTCGGGGGTAAAGCATATGCTGTTTTTGCCTTATTGTTCGGTTTCAGTTTTTTTATACAAGACGATAATCAACGAAAGAGGGGTAAGGACTTTCGGCTCCGTTTTATGTGGCGATTGGTC
>DAIQOU010000124.1:0-1666 GCA_036787725.1 Bacteroidales bacterium | reverse complement strand
TTTGGAAAGGCTTATGAAGTACAAAAGCATGGCAATTTTTGGGAAACAGTCAAGGTGAATCTGTGGGAGGGGCAGTTAGCGAGTTTGACTTGGGCATGGGAACACGGACGTTTTTTCCAAACGGCAGCACTTTTCATTTTTGGCATGTTAATCGGTCGAAGGAAGTATTTCTCAGATACAGAGAAAAACAAAAGATATTGGTTTTTAATCTTGGTTGGGGCATTGATCTGTTATTTCCCTTTATCCGGATTAAGGGAACTTTTGCCTCAATTTATAGAGAATAAGACTCTAGTGACTTCCATAAAACTGATATTGCAATCGTTGGCCAATTTTTCATTTATGATGGTCATTGTTTCCGGTATCATATTATTGTTTTATACCTTTAAGAAGGTGAAACTCTTACTCTCAAAAATAATACCATACGGGCGGATGAGCTTGACTAATTATATAACACAGTCAATAGTCGGCTCTTTGCTGTTTTACAACTGGGGCTTTGGTCTACATAAATACTTGGGTATCACTTTCAGCTTCGCAGTTGGGATTCTGTTGTTCATACTTCAATTTACATTTTGTTTTTGGTGGATGAAACATCACCGGCATGGTCCTTTGGAATTTATTTGGAAGAAAGCTACTTGGTTGAGATCGAGAAAATAATCGAAATTTTATTATTAATGAGATAACAATGCGGATTTATTGTCTGGTTATATCCTTTACTCGTAATATTTTGGTAAGTTGCTGATCAAAAACATAGATTTTGGAATACAGTCTGAAACTTTCGTCTTGGGGTAATTGAGCATGAAATTCATGCAGCACCGAATATCCTATAAATTGAGGTTTGAAATTTTTTTCAATACTATCAAGTGTATTTGTGCAAACTCTCATGTCCCTCACACACTTATATATCTTTTCTTTTGACTTTATCAGTTCTTCCCGGTTTTCTTCTTTTAGAGAAGCTTCCCATGCACTGGCCTGATTCAGACTAAAAGTCATTTCCCGGTGTAATTTCTCGAGCCTTTCGGAAATGGTTTGATAAAGTTCTTCTTCCTGCGGGGTAGTGAAAAAACTGTCTAAAGAACTGAATGTTACGGGCTCATAAGTATGAAAAGCGTCGCTTAATGCATCATATAAGTCTATCTTAACCAAATACCTGATTTTTTCTTCTTTTGATGTACAGGAAAATAAAAAGAATATACAAAATGAAATAAGGACCTTCTTTGATATAATAATCACCGTTCTCATATACCTATCTCTTTAATTGTGATGCAAAAATAAGATACTATTTAATAAAACACAAATGAATTTGTTTTTAATTTACTTTTATCTCATTTTTATGATTCTTTTCCTCACTTAATCCGATAAATTTGACATTTAACACTTTTCTTATTCAATCATTTTTAATAATTCGAGTGTGTCCCGAAAGAAAAAAAATAACAGTAAAGAACTTTAAATTAGATTTGACTTTCTGTAAGTTAGAATATTTTTTCGATAAGAAAGCGAGAATCGTTTTTCTAAAAGTGAAATCAAAATGCAAATAACCTCTCTGATGAATGAAATATTTGATAGAGATTCAATGTTCGGATCGTAGAAAAGAAATAATATATTATTTTATGTATTGTTCATTATGCTATTTGAATATAGATATTTATAAGTAATTATTTAGAGGCGA
>DAIQOU010000625.1:0-2883 GCA_036787725.1 Bacteroidales bacterium | reverse complement strand
TTTAAATGAATAATAATAAAATGATAAAATGATTATTCGAATTAAATATTTAGCGCTATTGCTATTTTTGTCGTATTCGACATCCTCTTTTCCTCAACTCAAATCTATTTATCAAAAAGGATGGATTGATTTTAATAAAAACGGGAAAATGGATGTATACGAAAACCCGAATGCCCATTCGGACGAACGGATTGAAGACTTGTTAAGCCGGATGACCTTGGAAGAAAAAACGGCCCAGATGGCAACTTTATACGGATCGGGAAGAGTGCTGAAAGATTCTTTACCGACTCCCGGATGGAAAAACGAAATCTGGAAAGACGGGATCGGCAACATCGATGAACAACACAACGGATTGGGAAAATTCAAAGGAGAATTTTCATTTCCTTTTTCAAAGCATGTGGATGCCATCCATACGGTGCAACGTTGGTTTGTGGAAGAAACCCGCTTGGGAATCCCGGTCGACTTTACGAATGAGGGGATCCGCGGGCTATGCCATTATCAAGCCACTTTATTCCCGGCTCAAAGCGGACAGGGAGCAACGTGGAATAAAGAATTGATCGACCGAATTGCGGAAGTAACGGCCCGGGAAGCAAAAGTCCTGGGATATACCAATATTTATTCTCCCATCCTGGATATTGCTCAAGACCCGCGCTGGGGAAGAGTCGTGGAATGTTACGGCGAAGATCCGTTTCATGTCGGTCAATTGGGAAAACGAATGATAGAAGGATTACAAAAATACGGAATTGTATCGACTCCCAAGCATTTTGCAGTTTACAGCATTCCCGTAGGAGGCCGCGATGAGGAAACACGAACCGATCCTCATGTGGCTCCCCGGGAAATGAGAACCCTCTTTTTGGAACCGTTTCGCGTAGCTTTTCAGGAAGCGGGCGCGTTGGGAGTTATGAGTTCTTACAATGATTACGACGGAATTCCGATTACCGGGAATCACTATTTTCTTACCGAGATCCTGCGTCAGCAATGGGGATTCAAAGGATATGTTGTTTCAGACAGTGAGGCGGTCGAATACCTCCAAACAAAACATAATGTGTCGAAAGATCCGGTCGATGCCGCAGCCGATGCAGTCAATGCAGGATTAAATGTAAGAACGAATTTCACGCCTCCGGAAGATTTTATCCTTCCCTTGCGGGAGGCCGTCATGCTGGGAAAAGTATCGATGCAGACCATTGATTCCCGTGTGCGGGACATCTTACGAATAAAGTTTATGCTGGGACTGTTTGACAACCCTTATCCGGGCAACGGGAAAGAAGCCGATAAGTCGGTAGCCAATCCCGAGCATAAGAAAATTGCATTGGAAGCAGCTCGTCAGTCTGTTGTATTATTGAAAAATAAGGATAATATACTGCCGTTGAGCAAAGATATTAAAAAGATCGCTTTGGTCGGACCCAATGCGAATGAACGCAACGACTTTATTTGTCGATACGGTCCCGCCAATCCGCATATCATTACGGTAAAAGAAGGCTTGGAACAATTATTGCCCCAAACCGAAATCCGTTATGAAAAGGGTTGTGACATTATCGATAAAAACTTTCCCGAAAGCGAGGTCATTCCCGAACCTCTATCTTCAGACGAGCAGTCAATGATCGATAAAGCGGTAGCGATCGCTCGGGAATCGGAAGTAGTCATCGCTGTACTGGGCGGATCCGAAAAGACCGTCCGCGAATACTATTCTCGTTCCGGACTGGATCTGCCGGGACGCCAGTTCGACTTATTGAAAGCGGTATACGAAACCGGTAAGCCGGTGATCTTGGTACTGATAGACGGCCGCGCCGTGACCATTAATTGGGCTGACAAATACATTCCGGGAATTATACAAGCCTCTTTCCCGGGAGAATTTACGGGAACAGCCCTTGCCGAAGTGCTGTTCGGAGAGTACAACCCGGGCGGAAAACTGGCTGTGACTTATCCCAAGTCCGTAGGACAAATACCGTTTGCTTTTCCTTTTAAACCGGGCTCCGACAGCAAAGGCCCCGTACGCGTCTCGGGAGCACTGTATCCTTTCGGGTTCGGACTCAGCTATACCTCCTTTGAATATTCCGACTTGAAAATCATTCCCAAACAAACCGGACTATTATCGGAAGTGGAAGTCTCGTTCAAGGTGACCAACACCGGGAAAAGAGCGGGAGATGAAGTGGTACAACTATACATCAATGACGAAGTGAGCAGCGTAACCACCTATACACAAGTGCTCCGCGGATTCGATCGCATACCGCTCGATCCGGGAGAAACCAAAGAAGTCCGTTATACGCTGACACCTCAAGACTTAGGCTTATGGAATAAACACAATGAGTTTGTCGTGGAACCGGGATTCTTCGAAGTACGGATCGGAGCCTCCTCCCAAGACATCCGACTGAAAGACCGTTTTGAAATAGTGAATAAATAATTGGATTTACCTGTCAACCGGTTATCTCGTCGACCCGGTCTTTTGCGACGGGATAGCTGCCGGTTGAAGCGGGCGAAAAAAGAAACGACTGTCAATGCCGAACACACCTTGTTTCTTTTCTTCGCCCGCAAAACGTTTCCTCCTTTCCCGAAAGGAAGAAAGGGCGAAAGGGAAAAGGCGAGAAGGGAAGAAAGGGAACGAGTCCCTTCGGAACCGATTCCGTTTCTCGTGTCATCAACTTAAAATCACAGTAAGTCCCGCGAGGGACAAAATCATCCTTAACCGCAGGTGTAGCGCAAGCGAAACCTGCGGGAATTGGAGGATGGAACTTACCGTAACAGGGAGAAAAATGAAACGACAGAAAGCAGCCGACAGGCTGCGAACCTCTGTAGGCAGTGGTCTCAGACCACTGTTAAAGACGGATCTCCTCACCTCTGCCAAAGCCGCCGTCAGGTGGCTGACAATAAAGGTTAGTCTCCTAC
>DAIQOU010000624.1:0-2886 GCA_036787725.1 Bacteroidales bacterium | reverse complement strand
GCAATAACAAATCCGTCATTGGTTTCCGTCATAATGGAAATTCGTTTTCGTGTATTTTCCGAAAGCTCATAACGAGTCAACAACACACAAAACGAACGCTCCGCTCCTCTTCCGACCCTTCCTCTCAACTGATGCAACTGTGCCAGTCCGAAGCGCTCTGCACTCTCGATGATCATTACAGAAGCATTCGGGACATTCACACCGACCTCGATTACCGTAGTTGCAACCAATATCTCGGCCTCTCCCGATACAAACTTCTGCATTTCGGCCTCTTTTTCTTTAGGTTTCATCTTTCCGTGTACCATACAAACACGATACTCGGGAAAGATCTCTTTGGTATGCTCAAATCCGTCGGTCAAATTCTTAAAATCCGACTTCTCGCTTTCCTCGATTAAAGGGTATACGATATATACTTGCCTTCCTTGTTGTAATTGTTTTCGTACCGAATCATACAAATTGGTTCTTTTTTCGCTGTACATATGCAACGTCTTCACCGGCTTTCTTCCGGGAGGAAGCTCATCAATTACCGAAACATCCAAGTCTCCATACAATGTCATGGCCAGCGTTCGGGGAATGGGAGTAGCCGTCATTACCAAAATATGCGGAGGAACCCGGTTCTTCCGCCATAAACGCGCCCGCTGAATCACACCGAAACGATGTTGTTCATCTATAATCACCAATCCCAGATTCTTAAAAACAACCGGATCTTCAATCAAAGCATGCGTTCCGACCAATATATGTATCTCTCCCTCAACCAATGCACTCAGCAATTTCTCTCGCTCCTTCTTCCTGGTAGAACCCGTTAGTAACCGCACTTCTATTCCCAACCCCGAAACCAATTCCGTTATGGTTTCATAATGTTGGGAAGCCAAAATTTCTGTCGGAGCCATCAATGCAGCCTGAAAACCGTTATCCAATGCTATTAACATAGACATCAAAGCAACTAAGGTTTTTCCGCTCCCCACATCTCCCTGGATCAATCTGTTCATCTGTTTTCCAGAATTCACATCTTTTCGGATCTCCTTGATGACCCGTTTCTGTGCTCCCGTCAATTCAAAAGGCAAATTATAATGGTAAAAATCATTAAAAAAAGAACCTACCTTTTCAAAAGTAAAACCTCCCACCCGTTGTTCCCGATATTTGGTTACCAACAAAATATTCAACTGAATATAAAACAGTTCTTCAAATTTCAAACGGAACCGAGCACTTCTCAACAAAGCAGGAGAAAGCGGAAAATGAACATTATGCAAGGCTTCATCCAACTCGATCAGATGGGCTTGTTCAATCACTTCCTTCGTAAGTGTTTCCGGAATTTTACCTTTTATATTTTCAAATACCGAAGCTATAAGCCGTTGGATCGCCCGAGAATGCAAAAAGGCATCTTTCATTTTTTCGGTAGTATTATAGTGCCCCTGCACGCCTACCGTTCCCTTAAAAAAACGATCTTCCGTTTCCAACTCCGGATGAGCAATATTAATTTTATTGCCAAACAAAGCAGGCTTTCCAAACAGAATATATTCTTTTCCGGTCTTGTATAATTCCGGAATCATTTTTAAGCCCTTAAACCATACCAACTCAATGTGGCCGGTATCATCATGAAAAAGAGCGGTTATCCGGCGACCTCTCCCCTCTCCCACCGTCTCAAAATAACGAATCTTACCCTTTAATTGAATATAGGGCATATTCCCGTCTATTTCCCGGATTTTGAATATCTTACTGCGATCAATGTATTTAAAGGGGAAATAATACAACAGATCTTCCCAAGAGAAGAGCTGCGCTTCATTACCCAATACCTCTGCCTTTTTGGGACCTACCCCGGGCAAATACATTATATTTTGAGTTGAAATATCCAATCGACTACAAGTTCAACAAGGCTTCTGCAATAATTAAATCTACAGGGGAGGTGATTTTCAAATTTTCCTTTTCTCCGGGTAGGGTATAAATAACCGGTTCGCCGGAAGCTTCAACAACGGAAACATCATCGGTAAAAGAAGCGGAATACACTTGTCGATAAGCCTTCAGAACAATTTCCGACCGAAATACCTGCGGTGTTTGTACCAGAAAGTAATTCTCGCGAGATACCGTTTTCAATCCTTCCGGTGTATATTCTCTCAACGTATCGGTTACCGGAATAACGGGAAAAGCACTCCCCTTTTCACCGGCCATCTTATAAGCATCTTCTATTATCCGTAAGGAAACCAACGGACGAACTCCGTCATGAATCCCAACCAAGACTTCCTCCTCGGGGATAGAACCCAACCCGTTTCGAACCGAATGCCAACGGCTTTCTCCTCCCGAAACAACTTCGTATTTAATCCGGAAATCAAACTTGTCGCATAAATCTTTCCAATAAAGCTGCTGATCTTCGGGCAACACCACAATGATATGAATTTCCGGATCATATCGGTAAAATGCTTCCAATGTATGCATTAAGACCGGTTTATTTTTCAACAGCATAAACTGTTTGGGAAGTTCCGACCCCATTCTCAACCCTTTTCCTCCGGCAACTATTATTACATATTTTTTCATAAAGCAAAATAACTATTGCAATTCTTCCAGCATTTTCCGGGTCTCTTCACTTGCAACAAACAATTTATCCTTACAGATCTTCAATAACTCGGCTGCTTCTTTTAATTTGGAACTCAATTCGTCGATATCCGGTTTATCCTGTTCTATTTCGTGTACAATAGACTGAAGCTTAGAAAAAGCATCTTTATATGTCAGTTTTTTTCCGGCCATATACTCATTTTAATTTAGCTGCTCCATCCGACGGATAGATAAGAACAAAAGTATAGATTTTTAATGAAATAAAAAAAGAAGATCTGCCGGGCAGATCTTCTTAATCATCTCATTTGTTATTTTTTATATGAAGGTCGAATGAAACCC
>DAIQOU010000623.1:0-2888 GCA_036787725.1 Bacteroidales bacterium | reverse complement strand
CAGTTCCATAAGTTCTTATCTTACCGCATCTCTTATTTTACTCACCGGCGGAACATTGGGAGTTCTTTTTGTGGCATTGCTTCGTCGGGTGATGGTCGAAGACAAAGACCTTCCTTTTCCCGAAAGTATTGCCGCCGCCGAAATACATAAGACGGGAAGAAACAGTTCCGGCGGTTCCAAGTATTTATTCGGGGCCATGATTGCGGGAGCATTGATAAAAATAGCCGGAGAATTAAAGTTATTCGCTACCTCTTGGATTTCTTTCTTCAAGACCGGTACAGTAGCTCTTTCCGGCAACCTGACACGGGAATCCGGTTTTGTATTGGGAGGTCCCAATATCAGTCCCGCTTATTTCGGAGTAGGTTATATCATCGGTCCCCGGCTGGCTTCGTTGAACTTTGCCGGTTCCGTAATTGCTTGGGGCCTCATGGTTCCCATGTTTTTATTATTAACCGGAAGTGAATTCGTACAAAACATTGCCGGTCCCGGAGTAGATATAAATTCGTTAAGTTCGGAATCCTCTGCGGCTTGGCTGAATGCAGCCACCGTAATTTGGAAAGAAGTGGTACGTATCATTGCCATCGGAGGAATGTTGGTAGCCGCCTGCTTCACCTTATATAATATGCGAGCCAGCTTAATTACCGGATTAAAAAGGTCAGTAGGCGACTTGAAAAAAGCAGCGCAAGGCACTTCCACAGAAGTGGAACGCACCGATAAAGACTTAAAAGCCTCTTGGATTCTGGCCGGTATCTGTGTAGGCGCCGTATTGACTTTTATCATTGCTTATTTTATTTTCCATACAAGTTTAATAATTGCCATCGCTTCCGCAACCATTATGATTGTATTGGCGTTCTTCTTTTCTGCCGTCTCCGGATACTTGGTAGGAATCATCGGTTCCAGTAATAATCCCATCAGCGGATTGACCCTTACCGCTTTGGTTGTTACTGCTCTGATACTGGTTATCTTGGGAGTAGAAAAAGGAGATTCCGGAGTAGCGGCAGTATTGGGAGTAGCCGCCATCGTATGTGTAGCGGCAGCCGTCGGAGGAGAAATGTTTCAAGATTTGAAAGCCGGATATATTCTGGGAGGAACTCCTTGGAAAATGCAGGTGGGAGATCTGATCGGAGTAGCTGTTTCCGCATTTGTAATGTTTGGTGTATTGATTGTATTAAACCAAGGAGACATCAACTTAGGATTGAACAACGGATATGAAGGCGGATTCGGAAGTAAAGAACTTTCCGCACCGCAAGCCGGTTTAATGGCTACCCTTTCCCAAGGAATTGTAGGCGGACAAATGGCGTGGGCTTTAATTATTGCCGGCATGGTAATGGGAATTGCATTTATATTGATGCAAGTAAAGGGTCCGATGCTAATTTTTGTCGGAATGTATTTGCCATTTGAAACAGTTTTTGCTATCTTCGTAGGTGGGTTGATTAAAGGTGTGTTGGATATGTATGTCAGAAAACGAAAATACAATGAAGGTCAGTTGGCTACAGTTGAAAACACCGGTGTATTGTTGGCTTCCGGACTTATTGCCGGAGAAGCATTGATGGGATTGCTTATTGCAATATTTGCTATTTTCAATATCTTTTTCGGAGACTTGTTGAGCATCGCAAATCCGCAATATTTGATCGGTATAATCATATTGATAGTAATCGGATACTTTCTTGTTCGTATTCCGTTACAAAAAGCGACAAAGGAATAAAATGAAAACAATTATTATTACGGGAAAAAATTACGACGGTTTTTGTTCTCACCCCGGAATGCATTCGACCGATACACGCCGGGAGTATTGGCAACAAACCGAAAGCAGGGAATGGAAAGAATGTTCTTTCAATCTGTTGGAGGATGCGCTAATCAGCTACAGTACTGTTTTTGATCATTGGTTTGACAAAAGTCAAAAAGCTGATTTCCCGAATGCCTGAATATGTCTAAAAAAAAGGAACTGAATTGGATGGAACCGATCCCCGTTATCAAAAAGGGGATCGGTACTTTTATAAATGACGAAGGGTTGGTATCTATCTGTATCCCTCGTTTCAAAAAAGCTTGGATGGCCAAGTTATTTCTCCCCAAAGGAAAGAAAAACGAAATCCGTATTAACCTGGATTTAAACGGTACTCGTGTATGGCAACAAATCGACGGGAACAAAAACATCGAGAAAATATTAAATGATCTTTCCGATATTGCTTCCGAAGAACAGAACTTCAACGACCGTGTAATCCTTTTTTTACAAGGCTTACATAAAAACGGATTCATAGAGTTAATGATTCGGTCAAACCTGCAATCCCAATAATAACATACCGATGAAAAAGATATTTTTATTCTTATTCATCAGCGGAATACTTTCTTCTTGTTTACCTATGTATGTTTCGCAATTGGAACAAGTAGAACGGGGGATGACGGAACTGCAGATTACCACCTTGATGGGAGGAAAATATACGATACAAGAAACAGATAATCGTCGTGTTTTAGAATACAAAGCTCGATTCAATAATACATGGACATTTGAATTTAAAGACGATAAATTGGTTTCATGGTACAGAAAATAGCAACTATCCGAAACTTATCTCGAGATTGTTTGTTTTAACAATATTAAAAACAGAATAACGTATGAAAAAGGTATTTTTTACATTATTGATTACTATTATGCTTTCTGCTTGCGGAACAGCATACAATTCTCAACTAAAACAAGTTGAACTGGGAATGTCCGAACAACAGATTACGGCATTGATGGGAGACAAATATACGGCCTACCAAAATGACGGGATACGGACCTTGGAGTATAAAGACCGATATAAAAACCATTGGTTTTTTCAATTTGACGAGAATAATAAGTTAACACGATGGTATAAAGAAACCGAATAAACATAACAATTACCCTTTTTTAA